>JAEEGO010000034.1 GCA_016280355.1 Lachnospiraceae bacterium
TACCCATATGAGCCGATACGGCTGCTGCCGTCACGATGATCACTGCCGCAGCAAGCACGGCATACTTAAGACCTGATGCGATGATCAGATCCCTCTTTACCGAAGCCACACCCCTGTATCTCCTGTCCGGATCTTCAGCGGTGCATTTTTTCACCACAAGCTTAAGCCAGGGCGATGCTCTCTCACCGGTAAGAAACTCTATGACCCGTCCGAGCGCATATATATCGCTCCTCTTATCGGCTGCCCTGCCTTCTATCTGTTCGGGAGCGGCATACCCTCTGCTGCCGAATACATAGTCATCCACTGTGCCTGCCCTGTCCGATGCGGCGCCGAAGTCGATCAGTACGGCATGTCCGTCGGGTCTTATCATGATGTTTGCGGGCTTCAGGTCGCGCACCACTACGGGCACTTCCAGGCCGTGCAGGTAGCACAGTGCATCGCAGATCTCATTCAGCCATTTAAGTTTTGTTCTTTGGGATATTTTCCTTCCGGATCTCAT
This sequence comes from Lachnospiraceae bacterium, assembly GCA_016280355.1. Taxonomy (GTDB): domain Bacteria; phylum Bacillota; class Clostridia; order Lachnospirales; family Lachnospiraceae; genus NK4A144. The sequence continues at coordinate 500 of JAEEGO010000034.1, forward strand.
CAGCCTGCCAAGATCCATGCCTTCTACATGGTCCATGACGATGAAGATCCTGTCATCAGATTTGAATACGTCGGTGATACGTACTATGCCCGGATGCGAGACTTTGGTCAGTATGTCCAGCTCATTTTCGGCAAGATTTGGGATATCACGGACAGATATCTCTTTTACTGCCCATGTTTTGTGCAGGATACGGTCTTTTGCCAGATATACTTTGGAGAAGCCGCCGCTTCCGAGACGCCCTATCACCTTGTATCTTTCATTACAAAGATACATAGAGCCTCCAGATGTTTTGATCTCAGATTGTCAGTTGGATTTTTAAGACGATAATGCTTTCAGAAGTGAGATGATACTATCACAAGGTGGTGCAAAATGCAAACAAAACTGTTCAGACCCCTCGGGTCCTTCCAGTTAAAGCAGCCCGCAATCAGGGATTTGCTTCGCAAATGGCGGGCTTGACTCCGCTTATTCGTACGCCCTCAGCAGCAAGTGCTTCAGGCTGTTTCATCTTATGATTCTTGTAATGTCGTTGAAGAGTACATAGAACATCAGGACAATAAGAAATGACATGCCGACAAGATTGATGACACCCTCTATCTTTTCATTGGGCTTCCTGCGTGTTATCGCTTCATAGATGATGAAAAGCAGCCTGCCTCCGTCCAGTCCCGGGAAGGGAAGAAGGTTCATCACTCCAAGATCTGCCGTAAGCAGTACGACAAGGGACAGCATGTTGATCCATATGTAATAGATCCCCGCAGGCTTGGAGCTTTCATAGACATCTCCCACGACATCCGCCACTCCCACGGGACCTGACAGATCCTTCACAGTAAACTGCCCGCGAAACATCATGACGATACTTTTTAATGTCACCTCTATCCAGTATCTGACTTCCGTGAAAGAATACCTGAGCACCTTAAGCGGACCGCCCTTTGTATACCCGTCAGGGCCCCTGAATCCGAAAAGATACCTGTCCTCTTCTTCATCATACTTTGGAGTCAGAGTCGTCTGATACATCAGGCCGTCTCTTTCGTACACGACCTCTGCCTGACTCCCTCCGTGGTACATGGTCCACAAAGTGATATCCCTGTATATCTCCATCTTTCTGCCGTCTATGGATACTATCCTGTCTCCCGCCTGCAGTCCTGCTTCCTCAGCGGGGTATCCCTCTATCACTGAGTGCAGCACGGGCAGATCGTATCCTATGCTCCCTATCACTATCAGCGAAAGTATAAAAGCAAGTACGAAGTTCATGAAAGGACCTGCAAATACGGTCGCAAATCTTGCACCTATGGAAGCCTTCCTGAAGGACTTCGGAGAGTCAGCTTCATCCGGATCGTCGCCTTCGAATATGGTCACTCCTCCGAATGGCAGCAGCTTGATCGAGTAAAGAGTCTCGCCCTTCTTCACGCCCCATAACGTGGGTCCGAGTCCTATCGAAAACTCCTTTACCCCTATGCCGCTCATCTTTCCGATGACGCAGTGACCGCCCTCATGAGCGATCACTATCACAGAGATTATGATGATGAATATTATAAGCTTAGCGAGCATCTATATACTCCAGTGTTTCTTTTTCAGTATCGAATATCCCCTCTACTCCGGGATCCTTCGTGAAAGTGACATTATCCATTGCTTCTTCTATCAGCTCATATATCTGAAGGAAGCTGATCTCATCCTTGAGGAACTTCCTCACCGCAGCCTCATTTGCGGCGTTGAAGATCACCGGCATATTGCCTCCCGCCTTTGCAGCCTTCACTGCAAGCGGCAGTCCTCTGAAGGTATCCGTATCCGGCTTTTCAAACGTAAGCGAAGCTGCCTCAAAAAGATCCAGCCTCTTCCCTCCGAGCGGCACTCTCTCCGGATAGAAAAGAGCATACTGGATCGGGATATGCATATCCGGTACTCCGAGCTGGGCTACCACGGCACCGTCAGCAAACTGTACAGCCGAATGTACTATGCTCTGCGGATGCACATAGACCTCAATATTATCCACCGGTGTATCGAAAAGCCAGTGGGCTTCCATTATCTCAAGTCCCTTGTTTACAAGCGTGGAGCTGTCTATCGTGACCTTGGGTCCCATATCCCAGTTGGGATGCTTCAGCGCTTCTTTGGCGGTCATGTCTTTAAGTTCTGCCGCTTTTCTTCCCCTGAAAGGTCCGCCCGATGCGGTGAGCAGTATCTTCTCTATCTCTTCATGTGTCCCGGCTCTAAGCGACTGGAATATCGCGGAATGCTCCGAATCCACCGGAAGCATCCGTACGCCCTTCTTCTTTGCAAGCGGCATTATGATGTGTCCTGCGCAGACGAGGGTCTCCTTATTTGCTATCGCAATGTCATGCCCTGCCTCTACCGCTGCAATGGTGGGTCTGATTCCTATCATGCCGACCATGGCTCCCACCACTATGTCGGCATCTTCCATTGATGCCGCTTCGATGAGGCCTTCCATGCCCGAAAGCACCCTGCAGCCGGTATCCTTCAGTCTCTCCTTCAGATCCTCGGCAGCCTTCTCATCGTAGAGGACAGCAGTCCCCACATTGAATTCCCTTACCTGCTCTTCCACCATGGCGGCATTGTGTCCCGCTGCCACGGCAGTTACCTTAAGCCTGTCCTTATTTCCCCTCACTATGTCGAGGGTCTGCGTTCCTATGGAGCCCGTAGAGCCCAATATCACCAGTCTTTTCATATCATGCAAATATCCTTGAGAGTATGTATATTATCGGTGCGGTCACGATGACAGAATCAAACCTGTCGATGATACCCCCGTGTCCGGGGATCAGAGTACCGTAGTCTTTTATGTCGTGATTGCGCTTGATGGCGCTTGCGGTGAGGTCTCCGAACTGAGATATGACGGCACCTATGGCAGATATCAGTGCAAAGACAAGAGCCCCCGCATCAGGTGTGATAAGAAGTCCGTACAAAAACCCAACGAGAGCGGATCCAACCACTCCGCCTATTGCCCCCTCCACGCTCTTTTTCGGTGAGAGCTCGGGTGCGAGCTTGTGTCTGCCTATTGCCATACCGGTAAGATAAGCCGCGGTATCGCATATCCATGACGAGATGAAGATAAGCCAGACGAGCTTGAGTCCCTGCTCCTCCATCCTTGTAAGATAAACAAATGACAGCATCAGTCCAACGTACACCACGCCGAAGTACATCTGCATCATCTTTGAAGTCGGATATCTCGGAAACTGCATGACATAGACTATCATCAGTGCTACAAGAAGCAGTATCAGGGTATACATGATGTGCGCGTCGGAATCCCTCATCAGCATCACGATGTAGAGCGCAGCAATGCCTGCGTATCCGAGGATTTCCAGTATATCAGGCTTCATGGATGCGCGGTCAGCCGGATCCCTCATTGCTCTCGCATATTCAAAGAATCCTGTCTCCGATGCGAAGAGCATGAGTCCCCACAGATAATATCCGCCGAAAAACAGTGCCGATCCGAGAGCCGCCACCAGCACTACGGCACTTATTGCTCTTGTCCTAAACCCTGCCATATCTTCGATCCCTGTTTGCGTAAGCCTCGCAAGCCTTTATAAGCTCAGCTCTGTCAAAGTCCGGCCATGCCACATCAGTAAAATAAAACTCCGTATACGCCATCTGCCA
>JAEEGO010000035.1 GCA_016280355.1 Lachnospiraceae bacterium
GAGCCTTTGAGAATGTGGACAGCGATCTTGTCGACGTTGCCAGAATAGAAGGCTGCAGCAAGACTTCGGTATTTATCAGGGTATATATACCATTGTGCTGGCAGGAGATCACAGCTGCCACAATCATTGCTTTTGCAAGAGCCATAGGAGAGTTCGGAGCTACGATAATGATAGCAGGCAACCTCCCCGGTAAGACTCGCACCATGTCGATAGCGGTATATACAGCCATGCAGAGCGGCAACAGGGAAGAGGCCTACCGATGGGTATTCGTTATACTTGTGCTCTCGCTTGCGGTATTACTCGTGATGAATTTCTGGAGCGGGATACAGTACACCTCCGATCCTGACATATGGAAAAAGAGAAAGAGCGGTCTGAAGGAGAAGATATAGATTGAAAGACGGATACGGCAGAACTATAGATTATCTTCGGATATCCCTGACAGATAAATGCAATCTAAGATGCAGCTACTGCATGCCAAAAGAAGGCATACAGCATGTGGCTCATTCGGATATACTGACACTCGAAGAGATCGGACGAATTGCGTCTGTCATGAAAGATCTCGGTATAAAAAAGGTGCGCCTTACGGGCGGTGAGCCTCTGGTAAGGAAAGGTGTGACAGAGCTTGTACGTATCCTGCATACGGACTGCTGTCTGGATAATATATCCATGACGAGTAACGGCTGTATGATCTCCGAATATGCAGAAGCGCTGAAGGATGCAGGACTTGGCAGCATAAATATCAGCCTTGATACACTGAACAGAGACACCTTCATACGACTTACGGGAAGTGATGAGCTGGATAAAGTAAAGGAGGGTATATCTTCGGCGATCAATGCCGGCATTGCTGTCAGACTGAACTGTGTGCCGGTAAGAGACATCAATGATAATGAGATAACAGAGATTGCAGGATATGCAGATAGAATCGGAGTACCTGTCCGTTTCATAGAGCTGATGCCGGTAGGATGCGGCAGAGCTCACAAAGGTGTGTCAACAGATGAACTTAAGGCAAAGCTTGAAGCTGAACTCGGAAGTGCGTACAGACTGTCTAATGATGAGCTTTTAAAAAGAGGCTTTGATGATATACAGGGGCCGGCGGAGTATTACGGCTTCGGATCTTTTCCGGGGATAGTCGGCTTCATAAGTCCTATATCTCACAGGTTCTGTGAAAGCTGCAACAGGATAAGGCTTACTGCATCCGGCTTTCTGAAGCTGTGTCTGCAGTATCCGGACGGTGTGGATCTTAAGACACCATTACGATGCGGTGCATCAGACAGTGAGATAAAGAGTATAATAGAAGAGGCTGTACTTAAAAAACCTGCAGCACACAGCTTCACAACAGGATCACTTAATACGGATACCAGAAGGATGGTAGAGATCGGAGGATGATATGGGAATTATAAAAGCCATATGTATCAGTGACAAAAAAGGAACTGTAAAGCATGAGGTCGACTCCTGTGTGTTGAAGGAAGATCACGGTCTTGAAGGCGATGCTCATGCAGGAAGTGAAAGGCAGGTGAGCCTGCTATCATATGAAAAAGCCGAAGAATTCAACGCACGATCAGGTGATAATGTAAATATCTTACCCGGTGTATTCGGTGAAAACCTGCTGATATCCGGATATGACCTGTCAGCCTTGCCTGTCGGTACAATGTTCGTATCAGGAGATGTCATCCTTGAATTGATGCAGATAGGCAAGAAGTGTCACAGCGGATGCGAGATCTCAAGGATAACGGGAGAGTGCATCATGCCGACTCAGGGTGTATTTGCCAAAGTGATCAAAGGTGGTGTACTCCATAAGGACGATGAGATAAAAAGGATACCTGTGGTATCCGTTATCACCGCCAGTGACAGGGCATACAGAGGAGAGCGAGTGGACGGCAGTGGTCCGCTGATAAAGGAGATGTGCGAAAAGGCCGGCTACTGGGTAGCTGAAGAGATACTGCTGCCCGACGATGAAGACGGGATATATGATGAGCTTGTAAAGATAGCTGATGCGGGTGTAAGTGATGTGATATTCACTACAGGAGGTACAGGCTTTTCGGTACGAGACCGTATGCCTGAAGCTACAATGCGTGCGGGAGAAAGAAATGCTCCGGGGATAGCCGAAGCCATAAGAGCCTACAGCATGACTATCACTCCAAGAGCTATGTTCAGTCGGGCAGTAAGCGTGATACGCGGCAGGACACTTATTGTCAATCTTCCGGGCAGTCCAAAGGCAGTAAAAGAATGTCTTGATTATCTGCTGCCGAAGCTTGAGCACGGTCTTCTTATACTGCGCGGAGAAGCTGATGGATAAGCTTTACGAAAGAAAAGTAGTAAACATCATATACGCCGACGGCAGTGAGAAGACGGATGAAGAGTGTATACTGAAGGAGCATACACTGCAGATCATCGTCAATGAAAAGCCCGTTATGAGACTTATATGTACAAAGCAGCATCTGAACGAGCTCGTAACCGGAAGACTCTATACCGAAGGGATCATAAGCAGCGCAGCTGAGATAGAGAAGACAGTATTCTGCAAATATCAGAATGAGGCGAGTGTATTTCTTGATCATAAGATAGTATGGCAGGAAAGCTTATATGAGAATAAAAGCTGCTGTACAGGCAACAGGACGTTTTACCGCTCAAAGAAAGCAGCTGATGAAGAAATCCTTCATACGCTTCCCAAAGTTGAAATAAAGAATGAATGGATATTTTCTCTTGCACAGGCGTTTGATAAGGACACAGAGCTTCATGATAAGACGGGTGCCACCCATTCCTGCATGCTCGCAAAAGGAAGTAATGTGCTTTTTACCTGTGAGGATATAGGCCGGCATAACACCATAGATAAGGCCGCAGGATATGCACTTATGAATGATATTAACCTGTCAGAATGCATGATATACA
>JAEEGO010000036.1 GCA_016280355.1 Lachnospiraceae bacterium
GATCCTCGGATGCTATCTCAAATCCGTCATTTGTCTTCTTCAGTATACTCAGTCTCTCGGATGATCTCTTGCCTTCGGAGGTGTCAACGAAGATACAGTAACTCTGTGCCTTCCCCCGTCCTATCCTTCCTCTGAGCTGATGCAGCTGTGACAGACCGTAATGCTCTGCATTCTCTATCAACATTACAGTCGCATTCGGTACATCCACTCCGACTTCGACCACGGTAGTGGAAACGAGCACATCCGTCTCCCCTGCAACAAAGAGGCTCATCACCCTGTTCTTTTCTGCATTCTTCATCCGCCCGTGCAGTATGCCGACTCTTACTTCATTACCCCAGATGCCCTGTAGCTTTTCGGCATATTCTAAAGTATTCTCACCCGTATCTGAATCTCCGGGCTCCACCAGCGGGCATATGACGTAGGCCTGATGTCCGGCCTTCACCTCTTTACGGATGAAATTATACGCCTTTTTCCTGTAATCAGTATCGACCACGGCGTTTTTCACGGGTATCCTGTCCGTTGGCCTCTCCTTCATCACAGAGATATCCAGATCGCCGTACAGGATAATTGCAAGTGTCCTCGGTATTGGTGTGGCACTCATCACCAGTACATGAGGGCATCTGTTCCCGGCCTTTTCCGAAAGAGTCCTCCTCTGTCCCACGCCGAACCTGTGCTGCTCGTCCGTTACCACTAAAGCGAGATCCTTATATGATACGAGCTCTGTGATAAGAGCGTGTGTACCTATCACTATATCAGCTTCACCATCTGCTATTCTCTTTCTCGCTTCCCTTTTCTGTTTTTCGGAAAGAGCACCTGTAAGCAGCACACAGGTTACACCAAAGCTCTCAAGCATGGCTGATATCTTTCTCATGTGCTGATATGCCAGCACCTCGGTAGGAGCCATAAGAGCGGCCTGATGTCCATTCTTCACAGCAGTCAGCATGGCAAGTACTGCAACGATCGTCTTGCCCGATCCCACGTCTCCTTCTATCAGTCTGTTCATCGCGTGTGTGCCGTTAAGGTCCTTTATGATATCCTCATAAGCAGACATCTGCGATCCGGTGAGCCTGTACGGAAGGGACTCGATCAGTCTCCTTGCTTCCGCCACCTCGACCATCGGAAAATCATTGACACTCTCACTCCCCTCTTCCTTCATCCGTCTTACGGAAGAGATGAAGCTGAAGAACTCATCGAATACTATGCGTCTTCTTGCATCAATAAACCTTTTTTCATCCTCGGGAAAATGCATCTGATAAAGACTGTCCCTTAGTCCCTTAAGTTCAAGCCTCATCCGGTCTTCTTCAGGAACAGGGTCTTCTATATCAGGCAGGGCGTCAAAAGCTTTTTCTACAGCCTTTGTCACGGCGTTTACCGTAAGTCCCTTGGTCAGGGGATATACAGGTTTCAGCCCCTGTGTCAGCTCATCGTATTCCTTCTCATCATACATTTTCGGCTGGGATATCTCGTAGCCGCTCCCCTGTACCCTGACAGGGCCGTAGAATACCCTTTCCATCCCTGCCTTTATGGACTTCTTGAGGTACGGAGCATTAAAGAAAACGATCTTTACCTTACCCGTCCCGTCTCCTGCAAAAAAGGAGAGCATCGACTTTCCCCTGAAGCGGAAAATGCCCGGTTCTGAAAGCACTTCAAGCTTAAGCGCCGCCCTGATGTCCGGTCTCAGCTCCGCAACAGACGTAACGGCCGGATACCTGATATATGAAGACGGATAATACCTGATAAGATCATACAGAGAGAAGACACCGACCTTGTGAAACAAGGCCGCGCTCTTCTCTCCTACCCCCCTGATGGTTGAAATGTCGCTTTCCTTAATGGATACGGGCATACGATTCATCCTGTTCTGCCCCGGATATGTGCACAGATCCTTACTCTACCGAGATGATGTAATAGTATACCGGCTCTCCGCCTTCGTGCAGCTCTATCTCAAGCTCCGGGAATTCTTCCTCTATCTTGACCTTGAGTACAGATGCCTCGCTCTCTGTCACATCCTCACCGTAGTATATAGTCACAAGAGATGAATTCACATCCACCATCCTGTATACTGTCTCAAATGCAGTGCCGAGTATCTCTTCTCCGACTGCGATGATCCCGCGGTCACCTATACCCATGATATCGTTTGCTCTGATGATGAAGCCGTCGAGCTCGGTATCTCTCACGGAGTATGTGACTTCTCCGGTCTTTACCTCTTCGATGGCAGCCTTCATGGACTCCTCGTTTTCAGATGCATCCGATCCCGGCATGAAGCTTATCAGAGCCGAGATACCCTGAGGTATGGTCTTTGTGGGGATCACTATGACGTTCTTGTCCTCTGTCATCGATGCAGCCTGATTTGCCGCAAGTATGATGTTCTTGTTGTTCGGAAGCATGAATACCGTATCGGCATTCACCTTTGAGATGGCTGCAAGGATATCATCCGTGGACGGATTCATGGTCTGTCCTCCGGATATGATCTCATCCACACCGAGATTGGTGAATATCTCTTCAAAGCCTTTACCTACAGATACCGCAATAAAACCGTATTCCTTGTGCGGCTTGTCCGAAGCTGCTGCTTTAGCTGCCGGTGCAGGCTCTTCATAAGCTGCGACAGGCTCACTATCCCTTTCCTGTGCTGCAGGCGCTTCCCTTCTTATCGGTCCGTTTGCCGTACCGGCAGGGCCGTCCTGCTTCATCTCGCTCTCGGGACGCTCGACATATTTGTCTCCGTCCATCTTGAAGAGTCTCTCCTGATGCTCCTCGCGCATATTGTCGACCTTCATGGAAGTCAGTGCTCCCAGCGTCAGTCCGCGCTCGAAAGCAAGTCCGGGATGGTTTGTATGCACGTGGACCTTGACTATGTCCTCATCGGCCACACATACTATGGAGTCTCCGATGGATTCCAGATATCTCTTGAAGTCTGCCTCCACCTTCTGGTTGAAGACATGATTGAGCATGATGATGAACTCTGTACAGTATCCGTACTTTACCTCGGCGTTTGCCACGGCATCCCTGTTTATACCCGAAGCCTGTGCTCCCGCACCGCCTCCAAGATCCGTAGCCGTGAACTCCTCCGCCTCACCGAGCAGTGCTTTCCTTGCTCCGCGGAGCACACATACGAGTCCTTCTCCTCCGGAGTCCACTACTCCGGCCTGCTTCAGAACGGGCAGAAGCTCAGGTGTCTGTGTCAGCACATACTCCGCATGCTCTATCACACCGTCTGCCCACGACTCTATATCGGCTGCCTTGTCCGACAGTTCCGAAGCCTTCTCAGCGGCTCCTCTTGCAACTGTCAGTATCGTACCCTCCTTGGGCTTCATGACTGCCTTGTAGGCTGTCTCTACGGCCCTGTTGAAGGCCACTGCCAGTATGGGCAGGTCGATCTCCTCATTCTCCTGTATTTCCTTTGTAAAGCCTCGCAGAAGCTGCGAGAGGATGACACCCGAGTTACCTCTGGCGCCTCTTAATGATCCCATGGATATGGCCTTGCAAAGCCTTGCCATATCGAAATCCTCTCCGAGTGCCAGCACCTCTTTGGCAGCCGACATTATGGTGAGAGTCATATTGGTACCCGTATCGCCGTCCGGCACGGGGAATACATTAAGTTCGTTTATCTTTTCCTTATTTGTCGAAAGTTCTCTTGCACCTGCAAGAAACATCTTTGCGAGCAGTGAAGCATCCATCGATAAAGTAGACATCAGTCGATCACCCTTACCCCTTCGACATAGATGTTTATCTTCTCTACCTCAAATCCGGTATACTCCTCGACCTTGTATTTCACATTGCTCATCAGATTGTCCGCCACGGCCTTGATGCTCACGCCGTAAGCTATTATCACATGGAAGTCGAGGGTTATCTTATTGTCCGATATTGAAACGTTGATACCGTGAGTAAGGCTCTCTCTCCTGAGCAGTCTCACCAGACCGTCGCGCACCGAATAGGTCGCCATGCCTACCACTCCGAAGCACTCCATCGCTTCTGTGCCGGCCACCTCCGCTATAGCCTCTGTATCTACTGAAATACTACCGAGATCGGTACTCATTCTGCCCTTCATAGATTTCCTCCTGTATTTACAAATATCCGGATGGCTTTAAACAAAACCACCCGGATAGTATACCATATACACTAAACTTATGCATCACTTCGCTCGTATTCGCACATAAAGGCTTCGATACGGCTGCAAAGTGCTCAATGTGTACCGCACCTCTCAAACTATTGCGAGGATGTTGATGCTTCTCTCCTGTTCGAGATTGACCACCGCATCTCCGCATTTGACCACCGGCCTTCCCAGTGTCCCGGTGTTCATTACCACCTCTCCTTCCATGCCATTGGAGAGTGTCACGAAGTTGCCTATAAGCTCGTCCAGGATATGACTCAGGAAAGCTGAAATATAAGCGTAATCATATTTCTGGAACATATCCCCTTTTATGATCTCCACGACCTTATAAGGATTCATGGGAGCCCTGTAGCTTCTGGCGCTTGTCATAGCCTCATATACATCGGCTATAGCCACCATCTTCGCAAACTTGTCTATCTCGTCCCTCTTAAGCCCCTGCGGATAACCGCTTCCGTCACATCTTTCATGATGCATCAGTGTTGCATTGAGTATCCTCTCATCCAGATGGAACTTGCTCAGCATATGATATCCGTAGAATGCATGCGTCTTTACGAGATCAAACTCCATCTTGTTCAGCTTGTCCGGCTTCCAGATGATATCCTGAGGAAGCATGAACTTACCTATATCGTAGAGGAAGCCTGAATATATGAGGATATCGCTCTCCTCCGGCGAAAGCTTGAACCATTTTGCCATCTTCTTACATATGAGAGCTACGTTCATGCCGTGTGCATATGACATGTCTCCCTCTTTGGGAAGAAGGATATTTATATAAGAAAACAGCCTTTTACCGGATATGGTTTCCGGACAAAGTGCATCGGTGATGGCCTTGAGATCTTCAAATCTGAATGGGACTTTCTTAAAAATGAACGAATCTACCGCAACCTTATATGCCGCGAGATTTGCATTATAGTCTCCCTGAAACTTCTGAAAAGCCTCTGAGACCCTGATCTTTTCGTAGTATGTATTGGCCAGGTCCTCAGCCTCGTACACCTGCACTGTAAGGAGCTTAAAGGCCTCAAGCTTCTGTTTTATGAGGCTGTCTACCTTGGTACCCTTCTTGATGGCTACCTTGTCAGCTATTACAATATCCTCTCCGATCTGCATCCCGTCCTGGAGAGCCGCTGTCACAACTGTTTTCATCTGAACCCCTCAAAAAATATACAACGCTTTTTTTAGTATATTTGCCACAGCTATTCTTGTCAACATAAGTTGGAAAAAAACGCTTTATGTCGACCTGTTGAAATAAAAAATGCTTGCATTGCTCTTTTTTATCTGATAGAATGTCAAATGTTGCGGCTAAGCAAACAATATACCGTAAGGGAGGTGTAGACATGGCAAAGTGTGCAGTATGTGGCAAGAGCGTTCATTTCGGAAATAACGTCAGCCATTCACATAGAAGATCCAACAGGATATGGAACTCAAACATCAAGAGGGTAAAGTGCAAGGTGAACGGTGCCCCCAAGCGTATATATGTATGCTCCAGGTGCTTAAGGTCCGGTGCCGTAGAGAGAGCATAAGCTGACGCGATCTGATATAAGATGAAATAAACCAACCGCTTTCGCGGTTGGTTTTTTATTGTCTCTACAGATGTTTCTTACTCTTACAGATCCGTATAGGTACGATCCTCTCCGAAAGCAAGATCTATGGCATCGTCATTCTCTATGCCGGGTGCCTTCGGATCAGCCTTTTCGGTAAATTTGTTGAC
>JAEEGO010000037.1 GCA_016280355.1 Lachnospiraceae bacterium
CCATAAGTCATCCCTCTTTTTCCAATGAAAGATCGCCTATCATATGATCCTTTATTTCACCTTATCATAAACATTGACGACCGACGGTGCGCTCTGAAGCTTTTGTATTTCCGGTACTATCCCGGTAAAATGCGGCGTCTTAAAATGCGCGTCAAGGCTTGCCTGATCTTCCCACTCCTCTATGAGCACGTGCTCGCCGGGATGATCCTTATCCGAATACAGCGTATATGAAATATTGCCTTTCTCTTCTCTCGTGCGGTCAATAAGCTCAAAAATGAGCTTATGGTATTCCTCCACGCACTCCGGTCTGATATAGTCTCTTGCCGTAGATGTGATCATTATCTTCCTCCGTTCCCTGTGATAAGGAGCTACGCCGGCGCAAACTGGCTGTTATAAAGCTCCGCATATTTGCCGCCCTGCTCCATAAGTCCAGTATGTGTACCCTGTTCCACTATGTTGCCGTTCTCCATGTAAAGGATCAGGTCAGCGTCCTTTATGGTGGACAGTCTGTGGGCAATGACAAAGCTGGTACGTCCCTTCAGCAGATTGTTCATTGCCTTCTGGATCATCGCCTCGGTACGGGTATCAACCGAACTTGTCGCCTCATCGAGGATGAGTATGGGCGGATTGGAGAGCATTGCTCTGGCTATGGTAAGCAACTGCTTCTGGCCCTGTGAGATATTGGAGGCTTCCTCATTGAGCACGGTATCATAACCGTCCGGCATCGTATCGAAGAAGAACTCGACCTGTGCAGCCTTTGCAGCCTCTCTTATCTGCTCCTCAGTGGCATCCCTTTTTCCGTATGCGATATTGTCATGTATCGTCCCGTTAAAAAGCCAGGTCTCCTGAAGCACCATTCCGAATATTTCACGAAGATCATGGCGGGTCATATCACGGATATTCATTCCGTCGATACTGATCTGCCCTCCGTTTGGCTCATAGAATCTCATGAGAAGGTTAACGAGTGTTGTCTTACCGGCGCCTGTAGGGCCTACTATGGCTATCATCTGGCCCTTCTTTACATCCACATTGATATCGGTCATCAGCAGTCTGTCAGGCGTATATCCGAACTTAAGATGCTCAAACCGGATATTTCCTTCCACCTTATCAAGTGTCCTGTAATCATCCGAAGTCTCTTCCTCTTCTTTCTCATCAAGGACTTCAAAAACACGCTCTGCCGAAGCGACCGCGGACTGAAGGGTATTGAGGAGAGATGCTATCTGGGTGACAGGATTACTGTACTGCTTCTGGTATTGAAGCATGGCCGTGATGCTGCCGATGGGTACCTGTCCGCCTATCGCCAGGAATGCTCCGACACAGCACAGTACAATATAAGCAAGATTATTGAATACTGCGCTGACCGGATTGATTATGCCGGATAAGAACTGCGCCTTACGACTCGCCTTATAGAGTTCCTCACTCTTGCGATTGTATTCCTCGATCTTTTTCTTCTCACAGCCAAAAGCTCTGACAACATCCAGCCCGCTGAAGGTCTCTTCCGCTATCCCGTTCAGTTCACCAAGGGACCCCCACTGGGTACGGAAAAAAATCTGAGACTTCGACATTATCAGCCTGCCACACAAAATGGTAAAAGGAAGCATGATAAGGCCAAGTATCGCCAGCTGCCACGAGAGCCGGAACATGCAGATCACGCAGCCAACTATCATCACCACATTGGAAATGATACGTACAGCAGACTGCTGCAGGGCAGTTCCGATATTATCCAGGTCATTGGTGGTACGGCTTAAGATATCGCCTTTTGACTTCGAGTCAAAATAGGAGAAAGGAAGCCTCTTGATCTTACTGTTCACATCCCGTCTCAAATGACCCAGCATATTCTGCGTGACACTTGTCACCATTCTTCCCTGAGCTATCGTAAGTGAGGTATCGACTACATACAAAAGCCCCAGCACCCGGATAGCCCTCCATATCCTGAACCATTCAAGTTCCGTTCCGGAAGCAACCTTCTGCTGTATGATGTTCAGCACCTTTCCGATGATAGACGGAGCCACCACCTCGCAACCCGTTGAGATCACTGCAACTAATGCTACGATCAGCATCTTTGCAATCATGCCTTTCTCATAGGTGAGCAGTCTCATCATGGTCTTTCCGAAGTTCTTTACCTCGGGCTTTCCTCCACGCACGCCGCCTCTGCCGGATGCCCCTGCTCCCTGCATCTTCTCCTGCATCAGACGCTTCTTTTCTTCCTGCCTGCTCATCTCCGCAAGCTGTTCCGGCGTCATGCTCTTAAGCTTTTCCATCCGTGCTTTTTTTTCTTCAGGAGATATCTGACTCATGTTTTCAAGCATGTCCTTTATCTCCTCAGGTGTCATGCCGGCGAGTTTCTTCTTAAAGCCCTCACGACGCTCCTCCGGCATCCTTGACATCATGCCCATCAGCTTCTTTCTCATCTCAGGCGGCAGATTCTGCATTATCTCTTTCATGCTCCCACCTCGCTTTCTGAAAGCTGGGACATAGCTATCTCACGATACACCTTGTTGGAAGCAAGAAGCTCCTCATGGGTTCCGTCACCTACTACTTTTCCTTCCTCAAGCACGAGTATCCTGTCCGCGTTCTTTATCGTACTTACCCGCTGTGCAACGATTATCGTAACAGCTTTGGCTAATTCATTTGACAGCTCCTTCCTTAGCTTCGCATCGGTCTTAAAATCCAATGCTGAAAAACTGTCATCAAAAATATATATATCAGCTTTTCTTACCAGTGCCCTTGCGATAGAAAGTCTTTGCTTCTGACCTCCCGAAACATTCGATCCGCCCTGTGCGATAAAGGTGTACATACCATATTCTTTTTCTTCTACAAAAGATGTAGACTGGGAAACATCCAGCGCATGACGCACTTCTTCATCCGTTGCATCACTCTTGCCGAACTTCACATTATCGATTATGGATCCCGAAAACAGGAATGCTTTCTGCGGAACAAGTGAAATATGGTTTCTGAGGTCCTCCGGATCGGTATCACGCACATCCACGCCGTCGATCTTCACACTGCCCTCAACCACATCCATATTTCTGCACAGCATGTTAAGAAGCGTAGTCTTGCCGGAGCCTGTTCCTCCGATGATAGCGACAGTCTCTCCTGCTTTTGCGGAAAAAGAGATATCCGTCAGGACATTCTGGGATGCACCTGGGAATCTGTAGGATACATGAGACACTTCTATTGAGGCATTACCAACCTCAGGGAGCCTGACAGCATCCTCTTTCCATACGATAGTCGGCTCTACCTCCCAAACCTCGTTTATTCGTTCAGCAGCTGCCTGTGCATTCGGGAGTATCATCAGGAACATTGAAGCCACCATGAACGACATAAGTATCATTGTGGTATACAGGATATATGCCTGAACGGCACCATATGTGGCAAGCCCCTCCTTCATATATTTTGCACCGAAGCCCAGGATCAGCAGATTTACGGCATTTGCAAAGAACATGATAAGGGGAAGGAGGGAATTCATGATCTTAAAGCCTTTTTGCGCATTATTCGTATAATCATCGCTGACTCCGGCAAACCGTTCCGTCTCGTAATCTTCGCGATTAAAAGCCCTGATGACCCTCATGCCGGTAAGCGCCTCGCGCATTATCCTGTTAACATGATCCACCTTTATCTGGTTCTCACGAAAGACCGGACGTGCCAGTTTTACGGCAACAAGCATCACGAGCATAGCCAGGGGAAGCAGGATGACTATAATCCATGAAAGCGTCACTGATGTCCTGATGGCAAGAACTATTCCTGCAACGCACATGAGCGGAGCCTGAAGCATCATTAAAAACACCTGGACCATGGCAGTCTGTGATGTCTGGATGTCCTTGCTCTGTCTGCTGATGAGGGATGCTGTGCCTATCTTTCCCTCGTCCTCCTGTGAAAAATGAACTACCCGTTCGAAAAGAGTATTCCTCATATCCCTTACCGCGCTCATTACGACACCCGATGTGAAATAATTGCTCATGATACCGGCAACAGCGCAGAACAGAGCATCAACGAGCATGATGATCGCATATCTTATTATCACACCGTTATCCTGTGCTATCGCCCCCTTATCTATAACGTTCTTGCTCAGGGTTGGCAGCGCCATCATGGTAAAAGTAAACAGCAGGGTACAGAGTATGCCAAGGATTACCTGGCCTGTATATTGTTTGAAATATCTTAAATACAATTTTAACATTATATGCAAAATCTCCTCTTCAAACGGTCTTGCCCTTTACATCACTTCTTTTCAATCTTCATTGTCTCTGCGCCGGATATGGAGAACGTCTCACCATCATCAGTCTGAGCAACGAGATCTTCTGCTTTATAATCGCCATCGCCACCATTGATCGTAAACACAGCCTCGGAAAGATCCACTCTTCCGCTCTTGCAGAGGATAAGATCCTTTGTATTTGCAAAATCCCTTGCATCGGTGTTCCATGTGCCTATCTTGATATCATACGGAAGATCCTTGGGACACTGATAGTTACATCCGAGTTCAGCCGTCACAAGCTTGTACGGCCCGGACGTAGTCAGCTTTATCGTTCCGGGGTTTTCATACCTGTGAACCTGGGTATGTTCTCCTCCGGGTATCATCTCTGTGTAGATGCCAAATGCCACAGCACGGTCTGTAGAAGCCTCACTGCCCTCAAGCAGTATATTGATCTCACCGGTATTCACAACAGGGGGTATATGTGTGATCTTCAGTCCCGGAGGGCAATGCTCATATATAGCGCATGCAAGTGGATCGGACTGGTACAGGAATGACACCTTCTGTTCAACAAAATGAGCCTTGAAATCAATATTCATCTTTCCTGCGTTAAGTACATGTGTATCAGCCATTCTTCCGATCGTCATGATCTTTCCGGAAGAAGTCACATCGATCTCACCGAAGTTCGA
>JAEEGO010000038.1 GCA_016280355.1 Lachnospiraceae bacterium
AGAAGCACTTGTTGACTGCGATGATGATCTCAACAGAGCATCGGCAGCAATTTCAGCCTGCGCAGGCGATACAGCAGCAGCATTTGCCGAGATCGCAGATGACAACGTATATCTTGAGATCAAGAAGGACTATGGCAAGAACATGACGATCGGCTTCATCAGACTCAACGGAGCTACAGTCGGATGCGTAGCCAACAGATCCGAGATCACAGGAGAGGACGGCAAGCCTGCAGAGAAGTTTGACAAGGTCCTTACGGTAGGCGGCGTGAAGAAGGCATATGATTTCGTTAAATTCTGCGATGCCTTCGAGATACCGATCCTTACACTTACGAACGTAAAGGGTTACTGCACATGCGAATGCGCAGAAAAGAACATTGCAAGAGAGACGGCAAAGCTTACAGCTGCATTTGCTGAGGCAACCGTTCCCAAGGTCAATGTATATATCGGTGAGGCATTCGGCACAGCAGCCGTTGTCATGAACTCGAAGTCTATCGGAGCTGACTATGCATATGCATGGAATGACGCTAAGATCGGATCAATGGATGCAAAGCATGCAGCACAGATCATGTATGACGGATCTGATGAGGCTACTATCAGTGCCAAGACCAAAGAGTATGAGGCTCTGCAGATCAGTGCCGAGTCAGCTGCAGCAAGAGGATATGTGGATACGCTCATAGATCCTGCAGACACAAGGAAGTATGTGATCGGAGCATTCGAGATGCTCTTCACCAAGAGGGAAGACAGACCTGACAAGAAGCACGGAGCTGTCTGAAAGAAAGGAAAACGGAAATGATGAAAAATATCAAAAAAGCCATAGTGCTCATGATGTTCGCAGCCCTTTCCGTGACGGCTATCGGATGTGCTAAGGATGAGGGTCCTCTTCCTATATCAGACATGGCCAGAGCCCAGGCAGAAGGCATTGTATCCGGTATCAGCAATACGGATGATGCCAGCTCGGCTGAGCTCCACTCCATGGAAGAAGAGGATGTAAAAGCTTTCTTCAAGGATTACGGATATTCCATAGAAGGCAAGACTTTCCTTAACGGACTGGACGGATGGCTTGGTCTGAAGGAGGAATTCGGACAGCTGCAGAGCATATCCGAGCCTCAGATGTCATCCGACAAGGATACGGTCACGGCTTTATTTATCGTAAAGGGCAGCACCAGAGACGGAAAGATCGTAGTGGTCATGGACAAGAACAACAAGATCACATCCATCACCACAAGTGCTGACTACACAGTAGGAGAGAATATGAAGAAGGCCGGACTCAATACGGTCCTCGGCATGGGTACCACATTTGTGATACTGATCTTCCTCTCACTGATCATCAGCCTCTTCGAACTCCTGCCCGGTAACGGCAGCAAGAAGAAAGCTGAAGCAGAAAAGAGCACACCGGTGGACAACGCGGTGAGCCAGATAGCAGAGCGTGAAGAGCTCGCAGGAGATGATGCACTCGTAGCAGTGATCTCCGCAGCTATCGCAGCATACGAAGGCGGAGCAGCAGGCTCCTCGAGCGGAGACGGTTTTGTGGTCCGCTCCATCAGAAGACATTATTGATCATTTATCCCGGAAGGAGAAAAAGAAATGAAGAACTATACTATCACAGTAAACGGAACAGCATATGATGTCACTGTAGAGGAGACAGGGGCTGCATCAGCTCCCGCACCTGCAGCGAAGAAAGCAGCTCCCGCACCTAAGGCAGCAGCACCTGCACCCAAGGCAGCAGCAGGAGCAGCAGGCGGCGTAGAGGTCAAGGCCGGAGCAGCAGGAAAGGTATTCAAGCTTGATACCAAGGTTGGCGACAGCGTAAAGAAGGGTGATCCCGTTGTTACGATAGAGGCTATGAAGATGGAGATCCCTGTTGTTGCTCCTCAGGACGGCACAGTAGCTTCCATCAACTGCTCTGTAGGAGATGCCTGCGAGTCAGGACAGGTACTCGCAACTCTCAACTGATAAGACACCGGAGGTTAAGATATGTCATATATTGCAAATACTCTGAGCAACCTGGCCGCACAGTCAGCGTTCGCTACCATGAGTGTAGGCAACCTCATAATGATAGCCGTGGCATGTGTATTCCTTTACCTTGCCATAGCAAAGGGGTTTGAGCCGCTGCTTCTGGTACCGATAGCATTCGGCATGCTGCTGGTCAATATATATCCGGATATCATGAAAGAGAACGGATTGCTCTACTTCTTCTTCAAACTGGATGAGTGGGCTATATTGCCTTCCCTCATCTTCATGGGCGTCGGAGCCATGACAGACTTCGGACCGCTGATCGCCAATCCCAAGAGCTTCTGGCTCGGTGCGGCTGCACAGTTCGGTATTTTCGCCGCTTACTTCGGCGCTATAGCAATGGGCTTCAACGACAGGGCAGCAGCTGCCATATCCATCATCGGCGGAGCTGACGGACCTACATCCATCTTCCTTGCTTCCAAGCTCGGACAGACGAACATCATGGGTCCCATAGCCGTGGCAGCTTACTCCTATATGTCGCTGGTGCCTATCATACAGCCTCCCATAATGAAGGCGCTGACTACCCAGAAGGAGAGGAAGATCAAGATGGAGCAGCTTCGTCCGGTCTCCAAGCTTGAGAAGATCCTCTTCCCCATCATAGTCACCATCGTAGTGGCACTTATACTACCCACTACTGCTCCTCTTATCGGTATGCTCATGCTCGGCAACCTCTTCAGAGAGTCGGGTGTGGTACGCCAGCTGCAGGAGACAGCATCCAATGCTCTGATGTATATCGTCGTCATACTGCTGGGTACATCTGTCGGAGCTACGACCAGTGCCGAGGCGTTCCTCAATGCCACGACTCTTAAGATAGTAGCGCTCGGTCTGGTGGCCTTCATGTTCGGTACCGCAGCAGGTATACTGCTCGGCAAGGTGATGTGCATCGCCACAAAGGGCAAGATCAACCCGCTCATCGGATCTGCGGGAGTGTCGGCTGTGCCTATGGCAGCCCGTGTATCGCAGAAGGTCGGAGCCGAAGAAGATCCCACAAACTTCCTTCTGATGCATGCCATGGGACCTAACGTCGCAGGCGTCATCGGAACCGCGGTCGTTGCGGGAACCTTTATGGCAGTCTTCGGAATCGTTTAATTATAATATTTGGAGGATAAACAAATGGCAGAAAATGCAAAGAAAGTCGGCATTACCGAGACCATACTGCGTGACGCTCATCAGTCTCTGATAGCTACCAGAATGCCTACCGAGGTGATGCTTCCCATACTCGATACCATGGACAAGGTCGGATATCATTCAGTAGAGATGTGGGGCGGAGCTACATTTGACTCATGCCTCAGATTCCTGAAGGAAGATCCGTGGGAGAGACTCAGAAAGATCAAAAAGGGTATGCCCAACACCAAGCTTCAGATGCTCTTCAGAGGACAGAACATCCTGGGCTACAGCCATTACTCAGATGATGTGGTCGAGTACTTCGCTCAGAAGTCTGTAGCAAACGGTATAGATATCGTACGTATATTTGACTGTCTGAACGATCTGAGAAATCTTGAGACTTCAGTCAAGGCTACTAAGAAAGAGGGCGGACATGCTCAGATAGCTCTTTCATATACACTGGGAGATGCTTACACACTTGACTACTGGAAGAAGATCGCAAAGGATATCGAAAACCTCGGTGCAGATTCTATCTGTATCAAGGATATGGCAGGTCTGCTGCTGCCTCAGCCCGCATATGAGCTCGTGACAGCCATGAAGTCAAATACCAACCTGCCTATACAGCTTCACACTCACTATACTTCAGGTGTTGCTTCCATGACCTACATGAAGGCTATCGAAGCAGGTGTAGATGTGATCGACTGTGCTTCATCACCTCTGGCTATGGGTACTTCACAGCCCGCTACCGAGGTTATGGCCAAGGCTCTGCAGGGTACGCCCTATGATACAGGTCTTGACATGGAGCTTCTTATCAAGGTCGCTAAGCACTTCGAGCCTTACAGGGAGGAGGTCCTCAAGAGCGGGCTTCTTTCACCGAAGGTCATGGGCGTCAACATCAACACTCTGAGATATCAGGTGCCCGGCGGAATGCTTTCAAACATGATAAAGCAGCTTGATGAGCAGGGTAAGAGCGACAAGCTTAACGAGGTGCTCGAGGAAGTGCCCAGAGTCCGTAAGGATCTCGGTGAGCCGCCTCTGGTTACACCTTCATCACAGATTGTCGGTACTCAGGCCGTCATGAACGTGCTCATGGGTGAGAGATATAAGGTTGCTACAGAGCAGACAAAGGATCTCTGCCGCGGCAAATACGGTCAGACCGTAAAGCCCATGAATCCCGAGGTCGTAGCAAAGATAATACCCGGAGAGACACCTATCACCTGCAGGCCTGCAGACCTGATCGAGCCTCAGATGGATCACTTCAGGGAAGAGACCAGCAAGCTGGTGGACAACCCTCCTGTAGAAGACGTGCTTTCATATGCACTGTTCCCTCAGGTGGCTGCAGACTTCTTCAAGTACAGGAAGGCTCAGCAGGAAGGCGTTGACCTTACCAAGGGAAACAAGGATGCAAAGGCATATCCCGTTTGATTTTTAAGCTTTAATAGTTAGCAGGATCACTGAAATCACCGGGTCTTATAATGACCCGGTGATTTATTATAAAAACAATCCATTTTTTACTTTACATTTGCTCTGTTTTCTACTAAAATATCACTCGTTACTCGCTAATATCGTTTGAATGGAGATCACTGATGTCAAGGAAACAGGTTATATCTAAAGAAGGACTTATAGACGGAGCTTTCAGGCTTGTCGAGGAGCAGGGAATAGACGCTATGTCGGCAAGGAATCTGGCTAAGTTCTGCGGATGTTCTACACAGCCCATCTTCAGGATATACAATACCATGGATGAGATGAAGGCAGATCTTATGGACAAGTGCTTCGACTTCTTTTCACAGTATGTCGCAGCGTTCCAGTCTGTGTCCGAGAAGCCTTTTGTTAACCTTGGCATGTCTTATATAGGATTTGCAAGAAAGTATCCCCACCTTTTTGAGGTCATCTTCGTACGTGACAACGGTACGGACAGGAATATGTATGATCTCATCAACGGAGGAGAGCACGGCTTTGTGACAAAGGAGTTCAGGAAGCTCGGCAGTATGTCACAGGATGCTTTCTCACTTCTTTTCATGAAGGTCTGGATCTTCATACACGGCGCTGCATGTATGGTGATCAAGGATGATTTCGATATGACCGACTCTGATCTTGTGAGTCTGCTTGAGGACACCATCACGGCTTTCTATGAGTAATGGATCTGATCTTTTCAGGAAGATAAACGAAAACTTCGCATCCCTCAGTAAAGGCAGGAAAGCTCTTGCCAGATATATCAATAAGGAAACCGACACGGCGGCATTTATGACTGCCGCAGAGCTGGGAGAGGCCTGCGGGGTCAGTGAGTCGACGGTGGTCAGGTTTGCCATGTATCTCGGCTTCGACGGATATCCCGAGTTCCAGAAGGAGCTTGTATCCCTTGTAAGGGGAAGGCTCGCTACGGCGGGAAAGCTCGAAGACGCTCCCAAAACAAAGAATGCAATAATACGTTCTGTTTTCCAGGCAGATGTGGAGAAGATGAACGAATCCCTGAGCATAGTGGACGAGATATCTTTCCGCGAGGCATCAAGTCTCATTCACAAGGCAAAGCATGTCTATATCGTGGGACTCAGAAATTCAAGTCCGGTCGCTATGTATCTGGCTTATTACCTCAAGATAATGAGAGCGGATGTGCTGTATATCTCAGACTCCGACTCCATGGACATCATGTCCGAGATATACCATATCAACGAGAAGGACTGCCTGATAGGCGTCAGCTTCCCCAGATACTCTGTTCATACTCTCAGAGCCATGGAATATGCAAATGAGAGAAATGCAGGTATCATTGCTCTGACTGACAGTCCCGACTCACCATGCCGTATGTATTCACATATTCTGCTTTGCGCGGCTACCGAGGAAGTATCCATAGCTCAGAGTATGGCAGCTCCGATGAGCCTTGCTACCGCTCTGATCGCCCAGGTGTTCTCTGAGAACAGAGACAGGGCTATGAGGAACATCACAGGCATAGAAGAGGTGTATGCCGAGTATGATGCCGAGGGCAGGGATGTGCTTGAGCAGATGAATGCAAAGCAGATATACAACTATCCGGAGATAAACTTCCATGAATGAGGTGCCGCGCTCTTCCCGCAAGGAGTCGTTCGCAGATGTCCTTATCATAGGCGGAGGCGCTGCCGGGATGATGGCTGCGATAGCTGCGGCAAAGCTCGGAGTCAGTGTCATAGTCGTCGAAAAGAACGAAAAGACAGGCAAGAAGCTCTATATCACCGGTAAAGGCAGATGCAATCTTACAAACACCTGTCCGAGAGAAGAGTTTTCTGATCATATTCTTTCCAATGCAAAATTCATGTTTTCTTCACTTTACGGCTTCAGCAACGAAGATGCCGTGAGCTTCTTTGAGGAGCTTGGCGTACCGCTTAAGACTGAAAGAGGCGGAAGGGTTTTCCCGGTTTCGGACCATTCCTCTGATATCATCAGGGCACTGGAGCAGGGTGCGAGAGAGTACGGGGTGAAGATCAGACTGCACTCGCAGGTAAAAAGTCTTATCATCGAAAACAGTATCTGTAAAGGTGCGCTCCTCACTGACGGGACAAGGATAACTGCAGACCGCGTGATAGTTGCGACCGGTGGCAGGTCTTATCCTTCAACCGGCTCTACAGGAGACGGATATGGTTTTGCGAGGTCCTGTGGTATGGAGGTTGTGCCTCAGGCTCCGGGACTTGTACCTTTCAATGCGGAAGGTGATATATGTGCAAGGCTTCAGGGATTGTCGCTTCGGAATATCAGTGTTGAAATCACAGGAAGGGGTGAAGGGAAAAGCCTGTATACAGGCTTCGGCGAGATACTCTTTACACATTTCGGCGTCTCGGGCCCGCTGATACTTACTGCTTCATCCGAGATAGCATATAAAGAAGCGGTAAATGGCCTTACACTTCACATCGATCTGAAGCCGGCTCTGGATCATAAAGAGCTGGATGCCAGGATACTCAGAGATTTTGGGGAAATGAACAATAAGGAGTTTGCCAATTCACTCGACCGGCTTTTTCCTTCCAAGCTGATCCCTGTTATAATAGACCTGTCCGGCATCGATCCGCACAAGAAGGTAAACTCCGTAACAAAGGAGGAGAGGACAGGGCTTGTCGAACTGACAAAGGATCTTACCGTAGAGCTCTCCTCCCTCAGGGGGTATGAAGAGGCTGTCATCACCAGAGGAGGAGTCTCTGTTAAAGAGATCGATCCAAAGACCATGGAGTCAAAGAAGGTCACGGGTCTTTATTTCGCAGGCGAGGTGCTGGATGTGGATGCTCATACGGGCGGATACAATCTGCAGATAGCCTGGAGTACAGGATATGCCGCAGGCAGACACGCTGCCATCGAAGCTTTGAAAAAAGAATGACGGGAGGTAGGAAATGATAAACGTAGCAATAGACGGACCTGCAGGTGCAGGCAAATCAACCATAGCAAAACGGGTCGCAAAGGATCTGGACTACATATATGTGGATACAGGAGCCATGTTCAGGGCTTTGGGGCTTTTCATGACAAGAAAAGGCATTGATCTGAATGATGTTGCGGCAATTGCCGCAAACGTGGATGATGCCGAGATAGATATCCAATATATCGAAGGTGTTCAATGTGTGATCCTGAACGGAGAAAACGTCAATGACAGCATCAGGACAGATGAAATCTCTGATGCCGCATCAAAGGTTGCTGTAGTACCCGAGGTAAGAAAGAAGATGCTGATACTGCAGAGGGGAATAGCTTCCAGGCACGATGTGATCATGGACGGAAGAGATATCGGATCGGCAGTTTTGCCCGATGCCGACCTTAAGATCTATCTTACTGCATCCGTGGATGTCAGGGCTGAGAGAAGATACAAGGAAAACATCTCGAACGGCATGAATTCGGATCTTGATGAGATCAAACGCGAGATCAGGGAGAGGGACGAGCGTGATATGAACCGCAAGGAAGCACCGCTTGTGAAGGTAGATGATGCCGTAGAGATCGATTCCTCATATATGACCATAGAAGAGGTAGTTGAGAAGATAGAAGGGATGATACGGGATATCCGTTAATATTATCTGAATCATGGAAGTCATCACCGCAAAAACGGCCGGATTCTGCTTTGGGGTGGAAAGAGCCGTAGATACCGTATACAAGGCTCTTTCCGAAACGGATGAGCTGTATACATACGGCCCGATAATACATAATGAAAGCGTGGTCGACGAGCTTGCCGCAAAGGGAGTGAAAGTCATAGATAGTCCGAGACAGCTTGAGGAGCTTAAAAGCGGCACGGTCATCATACGCTCTCACGGAGTGACACGGGAGATATATGGTATCCTTGAGCGCAACGGGCTCAAATATATAGATGCCACCTGCCCTTTTGTCTTAAAGATACACAGGCTTGTGGAAGGAGCCGCGAGAAACGGATACCATATCATCATAGCGGGAGACCCCTCTCACCCTGAGGTTGAAGGGATTTTGAGCTTTGCCGGCGATAATGTAACGGTGATACAAAAAGAGCAGGATGCCGAGAATTTTATCCCACCAAAGGGTAAAAAGCTCTTTATGGTCTCTCAGACCACTTTTAACAGCAACTTTTTTAATTATTTTGTTGAAATCTTTAATAAAAAAAGTTACAATGTAAAAGTTGCAAATACTATCTGCAATGCTACGGCTTTGCGCCAAAATGAAACGGCGGAGCTGGCCGGTAGGGTAGATACTATGATCGTGATAGGCGGAGCGCATAGTTCAAATACCCGAAAGCTATACGACATTGCAAGGAGCAGATGTGACCGCACATTTTTTGTACAGACACTTGACGACCTGGTTAAAGGGAAGTTTGAAATTCCAGGACGGGCTTCTTGTG
Organism: Lachnospiraceae bacterium; assembly: GCA_016280355.1. Classification (GTDB taxonomy): domain Bacteria; phylum Bacillota; class Clostridia; order Lachnospirales; family Lachnospiraceae; genus NK4A144. Next base: position 8,921 of record JAEEGO010000038.1, read on the forward strand.
TAGGTATCACCGCCGGGGCGTCCACCCCCAAAAAAATTATTGAGGAGGTTCAAAATTATGTCAGAAGATTTTGGCCAGATGCTGGATGAAACATTTAAAACCATACACACAGGAGAGATCGTTGAAGGAACTATCATAGATGTAAAGCCTGATGAGATCATTCTCAATATCGGCTACAAGTCAGAGGGTATCATCACAAAGAACGAATATTCAAACGACAGCTCGATAGACCTTACAGAGGCAGTGAATGTTGGTGACAAGCTTGATGCTAAGGTGCTCAAGCTGAACGACGGAGACGGACAGGTGGTGCTGAGCTACAAGAGACTGGCTCAGGATCGCGGCAACAAGATGCTTGAGGAAGCATTTGAGAACGGTACCGTACTCAAGGGTAAGGTCATCAAGGTTCTTGACGGCGGACTCTCTGTAGTCGTAGAGGACAGCAGGGTATTCATCCCGGCAAGTCTGGTATCAGACAGCTTCGAGAGAGATCTCACGAAGTACATGGATCAGGAGATCGAGTTTGTTATCACCGAGTTCAATCCCAGAAGACGCAGGATCATCGGTGACAGGAAGCAGCTCGTGAAGGCTGAGAACGAGGAGAAGAGGAAGGAACTCTTCGAGCGTATCGGTGTAGGCGATATAGTAGAGGGTGTTGTAAAGAACATCACAGACTTCGGATGTTTCGTAGACCTTGGCGGAGTAGACGGTCTGCTCCATATATCAGAGATGTCATGGGGCCATATCGACTCCCCCAAGAATGTATTTAAGGTAGGAGAGACCGTAAAGGTCATCATCAAGGATATCAACGGAAGCAAGGTAGCTCTTTCCAGAAAGTTCGATGACGAGAATCCCTGGATCGGAGCTGCGGGCAAGTATACAGTCGGAAGCGAAGTCACAGGAAAGGTAGCACGTATGACTGATTTCGGAGCTTTCATAGAGCTCGAGCCCGGAATAGATGCACTGCTTCATGTATCACAGATATCCAGGGAGCATATCAACAAGCCTTCAGATGTCCTCAAGAAGGGTGATGAGGTGACTGCAAAGATCGTTGATTTCGACGAAGACAATAAAAAGATCAGTCTCTCAATCAAGGCACTCCTTCCCGATGCCGAGGAGGAGGCTCCCGGTGACAGCGAGGCTGAAGCACCTGCAGCTGAAACCGAAGAAGCCGCACCGACAGAGGAATAAGATTTTAAGGATTATGATGCCGGAGCTTCAGAAAAAGAGGCTCCGGTGTTTTTTTAGGAGGGTACAATCAAATGTTGGATAATTACAATGATTTCAAGGCTGAGATCATGAAGATGACAAAAATCGACCTGAACGCCTATAAAGAGGCTCAGATGAAACGCAGGATCGATTCGCTCATCGCCAAGAACGGAATAAAGGGTTATCCTAATTATATCAATGCCCTTAAGACAAATACCGACATTTTTGATGAGTTCATCAACTATATTACGATCAACGTCTCCGAGTTCTACAGGAATCCCGATCAGTGGGAGCTGATGGACAAGCAGTTCATACCGGATCTGATCAAAAGGTTCGGAAAGAATCTAAAGGTATGGAGTGCAGCGTGCTCTACAGGTGATGAGCCCTATTCACTTGTTATGGCCTTTTCGAGGCATATTCCTCTTAATATGATAAAGATATATGCAACTGATCTGGACAAGACAGTCATGGGCAAGGCAAAGGTCGGTCTGTACAATGCAAAGAGTATTGCGGGCGTGCCTGAAGACTTCAAAAAGAAGTATTTCACTCAGGTTGGACCTTCTTATCAGATATCTGACGAGATCAAGAGGAGAGTCGAGTTCCATGAGCACAACCTCCTGAAGGATCCCTATCAGAAGAACTATGATTTCATCATATGCCGTAATGTGCTGATATACTTTACCGAGGAGGCAAAGAGTGAGGTGTTCAAGAAGTTTACCGACAGCCTGAAGCCCGGCGGACTGCTCTTCATAGGTTCTACCGAGCAGATAATGAATTACAGGGATATAGGACTCAAGAGAGAGAATTCATTCTATTACAGAAAAGAAGGATGAAAAGCGGATCAGCCGCGTTCCTTTAATATGATATCCATGAGATGGCCCGCGTAACGTCTGAAGACGTCCGGGTCATTCTTTATTTCATCGGAAAGCTCAAAGTACATTGTTTTGTCGTTAAGGCCGTTCCTGAAGGCCGGAGTGATGAGTTCCTGCCATTCGGGCAGAAACTGTCCGGTAACCTTGACATAGCAGTTTTCGGCTTTAGCCTGCTCTCTGTATTTCTCATCCACATATCTGGCGGCGGACTTGTGTATTGCTCTGTCTTCAGCAGGCAGATAATAGTAGCTCTTATAATCGGGATAGAAAAACTTCAGGGTACCGTCAAGGATAGCTACGCGTATCTTTCCCTTCTTACCGCCGAGCATCATATAGCAATCTGAGAACCCTGTAGATACAGGCTCCGGAACGGGAACATCGAAAGTAAACTCTATAATAAGCTCAGTCTTTGTTACGCCTTCATAGTCTTTATAGTTGTTCTTTACGGCACGCTCGGGCTTTATCTCGCCGTTTACAACATCGGGATAGGCGAGAAGTGACATGAGGGGAGGAAGTCCCGCCACATCGTCGTGATTATGCTCGAGGAGCAGTTTGAGACATCCTTCATCACTCTTGTCTGTCGAGTATTTTTTATAAACCGTGATAAGATCCCTGCCGCTCATCCTGTCTATGCGGCTGACACCGAGAAATCTCTCAAGAGACTTCTGTTTCATATCGGGAAGTGAGAGAAGAGCCCGGTAAGGGCGTATCCTCTTATAGATATCAAGTCCTTTCTTACCTGCAAGATCAAGATCTATATTGTACAGGGAAGCCCTCTTTTCGAGGAACGGTATGTCGAATTTGTTGCCGTTGAAAGTTATGAGTGTATCGTATCCTTTGAGGAAGGAAGCAAATGCATCCAGTACTGCCTGTTCCTCTGTGAGATCATCTGCAAAGAACTGCTTTATATACATGCCGTCTCTTCCGAAGTATCCGCAGCCGATCATATAGACTGCAGCATCCGAAGGGGAGAGACCGGTGGTCTCTATATCCAGGAACAGCATCTTAAAGGGATCGCCGAGCCTGTCTATCGGGTAGCCGAGGATTATATCTTTTTCTTTATATTCAGGTGTTTTCATAGTGTATATGTATTATTTTCCTGTTGTGGATGATAAGCTATCATATTCGTAGCGTATTTCTGAAAATACATGCGATAAGCAAATTTTTAATATATGATATAATATCAACTGAAATACACCTATGTCAAAAGATATGGAGTCAGATAATGTCGATGTTTAATGATGATTCATATAATGAAGGCGTGAATGTCGGACGCAGGATAGCGATCGGGTCTGTGATCGCATCGGTCGCAGTGCTGGGTATCCTTGCCATCACGGTACTTGCCAATACAGGAAAGAACGGAAAGCACCAGAACAACAACAATCCCTATCCTGCAGCAAACGAGAAGAAAACGGAGGAAGCTACCGAAGTACTGAAGGATAAGGAGACAAGGACTTCGGATGAGCTTTCCTTCTGGAATATGTACGATAAAGAAGAGAAGCAGGAGCCTATAGTTGTTTCCGAAAACAAGGAAAAGGATAAGGCCAAGGAGAAGAAAACCTCAACTGTCAGCAAGAGCGAAGCTGAAAGAATGAGACGGGGTATTTCGGATGATTCAATATCCGAAAACAAGTTCAATGTAAGTCCTCTCGGAGCCAAACCCGAGTATGTCTCGATCAATGCAGTGATACCCAAAAATCAGCTGCTTGATGAGAATTTCTCCATGAAAAACGGCAGGCTGACTTACTCACAGGGTGGCCGTGCCTCATCCCATTTCGGTATAGATGTCTCTAAATACAACGGTACCATAAGCTGGAACAAGGTGAAGAAGGACGGAGTGGAGTTTGCATTGATAAGAGTCGGTGCAAGAGGTTATTCATCCGGATCCATCATCCTGGATGAGAATTTCCAGGCAAACCTGAAAGGATGCGTAGCAAATAAGATCGACGTGGGTGCATATTTCTTCTCACAGGCGATCACGACCAATGAGGCTGTGGAGGAGGCAAACTACTGCGTAGCGGCTCTCGGCGGAACGAAGATCAGGTATCCTGTGATCTTTGACAGTGAAGCCATAGTGAATGACAACTATCGTACGGAAAACCTGACGAGTGAAGAGCTGACCAATATATTCAAGGCCTTTGCGGACACTGTAAAGATGTACGGATATACGCCTATGGTCGGTGCAACGAAGGAACAGCTTGCAAAGCACTTCGACCTGCAGGCATTGACTGGCTATGATGTATGGCTTCTCGATGAAGGAGAGAAGACTGAATACCCTTACAGGTACTGTATCAGACAGTATGCAAGTGACGGGAAGGTAGACGGCATCAGCAGTAACAATGTAAATTACGATATCTGCCTGATATCATATGCCGACAAATGATATGATTCAGGCCTGAGTGTTCTGCTTACCGTAGTTTTGGAGATACTCCAGATATTTCTTCGGAAGCTCTATGGATGAGTATATCCTTGCATAAAGAGCAGGAGAGAGCCCGTCGGGAGGATCGATCAGCTCGGTCCGCTTTTTAAGACCGACTTTCTTGGCTTCATCCAGGGCTTTGTTGTAGGCTATGATAGCCATCTCGTGAGTCGGAAAAGTGCCGATCTTCCAGTCGCCCACTATGTGCATCTTCACATCATAGACCTCGCCTTTTCCTTCCTTTACCCGGATGATGTTCTTTACCGGATTGATCACTTCGACATTGGAGTAGCGAAGGTCGTGCTCGTCACCGTTCACAAATCTGTAGTCCCTTCCGCATACGGCAAAGCCGGGTATGTCGTATCTTGACATGATACGCTCCTGCAAGCCGAAATCAGCCACGAACAGATGTCTGCCTCGCCTCTGTATCGTATGTGACGAGTAATAAAAAAGATCCTCCATATCAAACTTCAGCTCTGTATTCCTGTCAAGAAAATATGAGAAGAAACGTCTGTGAAGATAGATAGGTGTCTTTATATATATATTGTTGTCGCGGAAGTTCAAAAGACAGATATACTTATTGAAAGTGAGCGGCATCATGGTGTCCTCATAGTCAATAGGCTTCAGGCTTGTGTCTGAAAGGACCTGTTTTGCCATGCTGTACATCTTTGAGGCTGTCTCTATGTCGTCGGAGCTTCCAAGTGAGATATGCTTGTTCCTGTATGTGACGGAGGCTCTGTAATACAATGTACCGTCCGGCTTTTTCGCTTCATATATTCCACGCATGCCTGTATTTTATCAAAGATTGCGAATATCAGGCAACTAAGGTATAATGGCAATGTTATGTCAAGCATTATGGGGAGATTTTAATGGCAATTACGACAGATGTGATAGATTATTCTGCTGTGACACCGGATATCCAGAGGCTTGCCGAGAAGGCCTATCAGTCGACTCTGATAGACTCTGAGCTGTATCAGCAATGGGATGTGAAAAGGGGTCTGAGGGATCTGAACGGAAAGGGAGTCCTCGCAGGCCTTACACATATTTCTGATATACAGGCTGTCAAGGTTGTGGACGGCAAGAGTGTACCCGTAGACGGCAATCTGTATTACAGAGGCTACAGTATAAAGGATCTTGTAAAGGGATTCAGCGAGAGAGGGGAATCCGGTTTTGAAGAGACCGTATACCTGCTTTTGTTTGACAAGCTTCCGAATAAGGAAGAGCTTGCTGAGTTTCGTGCCATCCTTGGAAGATACCGTACCCTTCCCAAGAATTTCGTACGTGACGTCGTAATGAAGGCACCCGGCTCAAGCATGATGAATACGCTGGCAAGGGCAGTGCTTACGCTCTATTCATATGATGATGCCGCAGATGACATATCGATCCCGAATGTACTCAGGCAGAGCCTGCAGCTTATTTCGCTGTTTCCGATGCTTTCAGTGTATTCATATCAGGCATTTGCCCACTATCAGAAGAACGAGAGCCTTTTCATACATATACCTGATCCGGAGCTTACGCAGGCAGAAAACCTGCTTTATATCCTTCGCCCCGACAGCAGCTATACGGAGCTTGAAGCCAAGATACTCGACATAGCTCTGGTGTTGCATGCAGATCACGGCGGAGGAAACAACTCCACCTTTACCACACATGTTGTCACATCCACGGGAACGGACACGTATTCTACCGTGGCTGCATCTTTGGCATCACTCAAAGGACCGAGGCACGGCGGTGCTAATATGAAGGTTATCGAGATGATCGATGATATCAAGAATAAAGTAAAAGACTGGAACGATGAAGAGGAGCTTGCGAGATATCTGCGTGATGTACTTGATAAGAAAGCTTTCGATCATCAGGGACTTATCTACGGACTGGGGCACGCCGTATACTCAAAGTCGGACCCCAGAGAAGTGATATTCAAGAGTTTCGTCGAAAAACTCGCCAAAGAAAAGGGACTGGAAAAAGAATTTGCCCTCTATGATGCGATAGAACGTATCGCTCCCATAGAGATAGAAAAGAGAAGACCCATCTACAAAGGCGTGTGTGCCAATGTGGACTTTTATTCAGGCTTTGTGTATGACATGCTCAATCTGCCGAAGGAGCTATTTACACCTCTGTTTGCCTGTGCACGTATCGCCGGCTGGAGCGCTCACCGTATAGAGGAACTCTCCAATAATGGCAAGATAATAAGGCCGGCATTCAAGAGTGCACAGCCTGTCAGAGATTATATCCCGATGGATTCAAGAGGATAGAAGAGGATCTATCTCAGATATTTCGTCTGCATATGCATGGCGATGACGCCGTAGATGAGGACAAGTATGAAGGCTGCAAGGAGGAGTATCATCTCCTTGTCCCCTACAAGGCCGAGCTTTTCTTCGAAGGTCAGGCACAGCCCCAATATGATCATAAGCAGTCCCATTATGATATTTGCGGGAAACATGAACCTGATATATCCTTCTTTATCTCTTGCTGTATCCCAGTTCAGATCACGGCTTAAGAAGGATTTCGGCACTTCACCCTTAAACTTCATCATGTATGCAGCAAAGAGCATATAGCCGCCGCCGAGAAATATCATTGCATTAACAAAAGTGTCCATATTACCCATATTACCCATTTATTCTCCCAAAGATTGAAAAATTTTTAATTTAGTATATAATAATACGCATGAAAGCAAAAGACTTAAAAGTAATGATATGCGATGACTCCATGCTTGCGAGAAAAAACCTCGCCGGCGTACTTAAAAAGTGCGGAGTGGACAACGTTATCCAGGTATCTGACGGTCAGGCGGCTGTAGATACATACAAGGCAGAGAAGCCGGATATCGTACTGCTCGATGTGATCATGCCTGTAAAGGATGGCATTACCGCTTTGAAAGAGATCGTGGAGTTTGATTCAAATGCTGTGGCAGTCATGGTTTCTTCCGTAGGCACGCAGATGCATATCAGAGAGGCTGTAAAGACGGGTGCAAGAGATTTTCTCCAGAAGCCCGCTACTTTAGAGCAGATCACATCCATAGTGGAGCGCGTGGTAAGGGAAAAGTCCGAATAAGGACTTTATTTCAGGAAATCCGCCACCGTTTCTTTCATCCCGTTTATCCCGATGTGTATGTCATGAAGGATCTTTGCGTCCCTGATGTCCTGTATTGCTTTGGGCTCGGGCATATTTCCGTCTGCAGGTATGATCTTTTCAAGCTCATCTATCATCTCGAGATCATTCTTGTTTCCTGCATCGGTATCCGAATTGATCGCACTTACAATACTCCTTGCGAATTTATATGGTGATGCGGTGGATGCTATCACCAGCGGAACATCATCTTTGCAGACACCCTGTGACTGAAGAGTGCGGCTTACTGCGGAAGCAACAGCCGTATGCGTATCTATCACATAGCCGGTATCATCGAAGATCCTTTTGATCTCGGCTGAAGTATCATCTTCTGACGCATATCCGGCAGCGAAACATGCGAGGCCTTTTTTCATATCGTCATCTATGGTATAGCAGCCCTCTGTTGTGAGCTTTTCCATGAATGTCTTGGTCTTTGAAGCATCGCGTCCGCATATGAAGTAGATCAGCCTCTCAAGATTGCTGGATATCAGTATATCCATGGAAGGGCTCATTGTAAGATGGAAAGGACGGTTTCTGTCATAGGTACCGTTTTTGAAAAAGTCCGTAAGGACATTGTTCATGTTTGAAGCGCAGATCAGCTTTTCCACAGGCAGTCCCATATTCATGGCAAGATATGCGGCAAGTATGTTCCCGAAATTGCCAGTAGGAACGCAGATATTTATCTTCCGGCCTTCCTGTATCTTGTCCTCACGAAGCAGAGTACAGTATGCATACACATAGTAGACTATCTGAGGTACAAGCCTTCCGATATTGATGGAGTTGGCGCTTGAGAAGCGGAAGCCTTTTGCTTCAAGCTCTTTCCTGAACTCGAGGTCATTAAATATCTTTTTGACACCTGTCTGGCAGTCGTCGAAGTTACCGTCCACACTGACAACACTGACGTTGTTTCCCTGCTGGGTTACCATCTGGAGCCTCTGGACGTCAGAGACACCGCCGTGAGGGAAGAAGACCATGATCTTCGTATCGGGAACATCGGCAAACCCGGCCATTGCAGCCTTTCCGGTATCGCCGGAGGTAGCGGTCAGTATGACAATATCTTCTTTAATATCATTCTTTTTTGCAGCCGTGGTCAGAAGATGGGGCAGGATCTGTAAAGCCATATCTTTGAAAGCAATAGTGGGGCCGTGAAAAAGCTCAAGATAGTATCTGCCGTCGGCATAGCTTAAAGGAGCGATCTCGGGAGTATCGAAATTATCACCGTATGCTTTTTTTATGCACCCGGTGAGTTCTTCTTTTGTGAAGTCATCCAGATAGAGCTTCATGATCTCATATGCAAGCTCCCTGTAATCCATTTCAGCCATGTCCGAAAGAGATCTTCCGAAAGAAGGTATCTTTTCCGGGACGAAGAGTCCTCCGTCATCCGAGAGTCCTTTGAGTATCGCTTCCGAGGCGGTGAGTTTCAGGCTGTTGTCTCTGGTACTGTTGTATAACATTGTTTGCTCCTTGAACGTTTATTTTCCTTAAATAATGGAACTATTATACTTCCGCTCATTCCGCTTGTCTATTTGTCATTTTATTATTTCGTTTACCTTTCGTTTTTCTTTACAGAAGAATTGAAAGATAGTATAATTTTTTGTGTGTCATCAGAATGACATATCTATATTTTTTCGGAAAGGTAAGGTAAGATCACATGTCAAAATTCAAGGTAAAAGTACAGTTGCTGATCATGTCTGTAGTTCCTTTGGTCGTATTGGGAGTGGTACTGCTCATCATCAGCTACAATTCGATCATGAGCAAGGCTGTTGAGGATGCCAACAATTCCAATCTCATCACATGCAGACAGATCGAAGCTGAGTTCGCAGGTATTCTCGACCAGAACGTAGCAGCCGTAGAGGGTGTTGCCAAATCGCCCGCTACGACAGCATTTCTTTCGGGTAGTCCCGATGCACCTTCCGCAGATGTGATGCTTTCATATATTAAGGATGTCGATGAAAATTATTTCGGAGACGGAAACGGTATAGCAATAGCGAATGCTGAAGGCATGCAGCAGGTCCGTACAAAGGGCGACTGTGTGGATGTGGCAGACAGAGACTACTTCCAGAATGCAATGGCCGGAAAGATCTATGCTTCAGATCTTATAGTCAGTAAATCAACAGGATCCAGGATCACTTCGATCTGCGTACCTGTAAACGGCGATAACGGCTCTCCTATAGGAACCGTACAGAGAAACTACAATCTCTCTGCTTTCCATGATTTCCTTGCTTCATCAGGTTATGAAGTTTTCATAGCTGACAGAGACGGTGATCTTCTCGCACATTCAAATTATGAGATCGATGCTGACTCTGAGGAAAATTTCGGTCAGTCAACATTCATGACCTCAGGTCTTCCCGAGGGCACATATGAAGTCAAAAGGGACGGTAATGATAAGCTGATGGCTTATGTGCAGGAACCCAATACAGGATGGGTCGTTGTAGCTGCACAGGATAAAAA
>JAEEGO010000003.1 GCA_016280355.1 Lachnospiraceae bacterium
GAACGCTATACCATCAAGGAGATGGAGAAGAGCCGCAAATCCCTTGTGGCGAAGCTTGATAAGCTGAACGATACCACCAGAAAGGATAATGTGGTGACCTTTGAACAGCTTGGTGTGGACAGGCTGTTTGTGGATGAGAGCCACAATTATAAGAACCTCTTTCTCTATACCAAAATGAGAAACGTGGCGGGTATCGCACAGACCGAAGCGCAGAAGTCGCAGGATATGTTTAACAAGTGTCAGTACCTTGATGAACTGACAGGCGGCAAGGGCGTGACCTTTGCGACCGGAACACCTATCAGCAACAGTATGACGGAGCTTTATACCAACATGAGATATCTTCAGTATGCGACGCTTCAGAAGATGGGGCTGGGACAGTTTGATTCCTGGGCAGCGACCTTTGGTGAGACACAGACGGCGATCGAGCTTGCACCGGAGGGCACAGGGTATCGTGCAAAGACAAGATTTGCGAAATTCTTTAACCTGCCTGAGTTGATCGCGCTATTTAAGGAGAGCGCCGACATACAGACACCGGATATGCTCAAACTCCCTGTGCCGGAGGCGGAGTATGAGAATGTAACATTAAAGCCGTCGGAAGCGCAAAAGCAGATGGTGGAGTCACTGGCAGAACGTGCAGAGAGAGTGCGTAACCGTATGGTGGATTCTTCCGTCGATAACATGCTAAAGATCACCAATGACGGGCGAAAACTGGCGCTGGATCAGAGGCTTATGAATGATATGCTGCCGGATGACCCGAACAGTAAAGCCAGTGTATGTGTGGAGAAAGCATTCGAGATATGGGAAAAGACAGCGGATAAGAGGTCAGCACAGCTGATCTTTTGCGACTTAAGTACACCAAAGGGGGACGGGACCTTTAATGTGTATGAGGATATCAGGGATAAGCTCATAGCCAAAGGAGTGCCACCGGAAGAGATCGCCTTTATCCATGATGCGAATACGGAACTGAGAAAAGCGGAGTTGTTTGCGAAAGTAAGAAGTGGGCAGGTCCGTTTTTTATTGGGATCAACCGCAAAGATGGGTGCCGGTACCAATGTACAGGATAAGCTGATAGCCCTGCATCATCTGGATGTGCCTTGGAGACCGTCAGACATTGAACAGCAGGAGGGCCGAATCTTAAGGCAGGGTAATACCAATCCGAAGGTGAAGATCTTCCGATATGTCACGGAAGGGACATTCGATGCCTACAGCTGGCAGCTGATCGAGAATAAGCAGAAGTTCATCGGGCAGATCATGACCAGTAAATCTCCGGTCAGAAGCTGTGAAGATATCGACGATGCCGCACTTACCTATGCAGAGGTCAAGGCCTTGGCAACAGGTAATCCTTACATCAAGGAAAAGATGGACTTAGATATCCAGGTCAGCAAGCTTAAGCTCATGAAGGCAAATCATACCAGTCAGAAATACAGGCTGGAGGATGATATCGCACAGAGATATCCGAAGCAGATCTCGGCATTGAAAGAAAAGATCGAAGGCTTAAAGGCTGATATCGCGGATTACAATGCAAGAAAGCCTGCCGATAAGGAGATCTTTGCCATGAATGTGGCAGGAAAGAATTATGAGGACAGGAAGGAAGCGGGGGCTGCACTGATCGCAGTCTGCAAGGAAATGAAGGCAGCCAATACACCGGTGTCTGTGGGTGAGTATCTGGGAATGAAGATGGCTGTGACTTTTGATTCCTTCTTTAAGAAGTTCACGTTGACCTTAAAAGGAAACCTCAGTCATAACGTGGAAATCGGATCAGACCCTTCCGGTAATATCACTCGTATCAACAATGCACTGGAGAGTATGACAAAACAGCTGGAGGAGGCTGTAGCAAAACTTGAAAATGTAGAGCATCAGCTTGAAACGGCAAAGGTGGAAGTGGTGAAGCCTTTTGCACAGGAAGCAGAGCTTGCCGAGAAGCTGGACCGTCTGGCGGAGCTTAATGCTCTCCTTAACATGGATGAGAAGGGTGATGAAGCCGTGGATATGGATGATGAAGCGCCAAAGCAGGAGCAGACAGCTGACAGACAGGACGGACAGATGGAAAAAGAGCCTGCACCTGCACACGCCAACGTATCTTATGTGGATAATACAGGTACAATGGCGAAAGCATCCGAGCCAAAGGTGGATTATGCTGCGAAGAAACCTGAAAAGGCAGAATCCGCCAGACCATTTCACGACAAACTGGAAGCAAAGAAAGAAGAAGCGGCGCAGGCATCAAAGCCCACCGTACCGACACCGAAGGATAAGAACCAGTCATTATGAAGAGGGCACGGATCCCGACAGAGCAATATCTGTCGGGATCTTTATGTCCGGAAAGGAAGAGATATGGAAGAAAAGAATGAAGTGGTGCTCACAAGCGTGGAGCAGTTCAAGGAATACCTGAAGGAACATGGTGATGACAAGACGATCATCAGCATTGTCTTGGAACTTGCCGATAAGGAACCGGAGGAAGGAGGCGGTACGGATGGCTGATCTATATGAATTACAGCAGGTCAAAGTTCGATTGAAGCTCGCCGAAGCGGAGCCGCTTTACAGTACGGAGCAGATTACTACTCCCGATAAGGCTGCCGAAGTTATGGCACAGGCTCTTGCACAGATGGATAGAGAGTATTGCTGCGTGGTGAATCTCGACGGAGCCAATCATCCCATCAATTTCAACGTGGTCAGTATCGGCGATGTGAACCAGGCGCATGTGCCTATCCAGAATGTGTTTAAGAGTGCAATCCTCTCAAATGCAGCCAGCATCATGATGTTTCATAATCATCCGAGCGGTTCGACACATGCCAGTAAGGAGGATATCGAAGTCACGAAGAAACTGATCGAAGCAGGCAGGATCATGAATATCCCGGTGCTGGACCATATCATCGTGGCAGGCGGGAGTGCGGAGCATTTCAGCTTTCGGGATAATAACCCGGAGATGTTCGATGTGAAAGAACAGGGGGTGTATATGGTGAGAGAGCCAAGAATAGATATCGAGGGAGACAAGTTCTCCATATATCAGCTGAAGGATGATGAATCTTTAAGATATATCCGATTTGAGGGATTGGAGAGGCTGCAGAAGGAAGGGGGCAAGGTTGACCGCGATAATTACAATCTGGTCTATGAAGCAGAGCTGAAGCCGGGAACAACCTTGGATGATCTGTATTATCAGTTCAATATGGAGCATCCCGCCGATTTCAGAGGACATTCCATGTCAGTGAGTGATATCGTGGTGCTTCATCAGGGCGATGAGGACAAGGCTTTCTACGTGGATCGCTTTGGTTTTACAGAGGTGCCGGAATTTTTGCTTGAAAAGGTGGAAGATCTGGAACTGAACGAGGCAGCGTATAAGCTGGGAGACCGTTATATCAGCATACAACGCACGGAGGAAGGCTTTGATTACTCGATATATGACGAAGGATACCACCTTCTGGACGGTGGCGTGCTGGATGACCCCGATATCAGCATCCGAGAGGTCTTGAAGCAGATAACCGACGAGCTGAAACAGCCTGTGTATGATTCGGAGCGTGATACCTATACTCACACGGCGCTTCAGGGGAGTATACGTCAGAAAGATGTGGCCGAGGCGGTTGATTATGATGATCTGATGGAAAAGGTGGATGCCGTCGGGCAGGAGGAGATTCAGGCAGTAAAGTCAGCCCAGGAGATCGTGGCAGAGTTTCGGGCAAAGACGGAAGAGAAGTTTGATACTAAGGCACTTGACGGTATGAGTCCCGCAACCATCGAGGATGCTGTCAGAGAGCGTGCCTTGCAGATTGCAGAGGATTACGGCCTGGATGTGACTATCGAGGATGTGATCGTATCGGGGAGCCGGTGCCGCGGACTGGAGAATCCGGATTCTGATCTTGATGTTGTGGTATCTTATTCCGGCAAGGAGCTGGAAGATGATTTCTTTAATGTCCTGCATGATGAGCGGATGCTCTTTGGCAAGGTTGAGCTTGATATAAATCCCATCAGCACAGAGCAGACAGGGACACTGGCAGAATATCTGCCGGGGGTTGAGAAATATCTGACCGATAAGGCGGCACAGATCGAACAGAGCAAGACCATTGAATTCCAGGAGAAGCCGAAGCAGGTGGTAACCTTTACCGTGGCGGAGAGCAGCGAGTTCCACAGCTTCGGAGAGTTGCATGAAGGAATCCCACGATTGGAGGATGCGCTGAAGGTTTATGAACAGTTATGCGAAAAGAGCAATTTAAGCGGCATACCGGTGGTAGGGATCAACATCCATACAGTTGGTACGCCTGCCTATGAGGATATGCAGTGTGATTTCCTGTCTGGGAAGCGTCTCGACCTCGATAACCTGATGTATCTGCCGGAGATGAGCCAGAATGAGGAAGTGATCGAGGCTCTGCGCGGCATGAAAGAGGCATACCCCGATGTGGAAGTGATCGGACGGTTCCCGGATGAGCAACCGGAGCAGGTAACTTTAGGACCGTCGGTCCAGAAGTCGGAGGAAGACCTTGATGCGGTGAAGCCGGTGGCAGATCTGACCTCCATAGAACTGGCACATCAGATAGACGAATTCGCCAGGGATTTCGATCTCTATGATTATAACGATATGGTAGATGATCGGGAAGAGAATGTCAGACAGATTGCAGAGAGCATCGAGAGTGGAGATACCGGTCATATCACGGAGTTCCTGCAGGGGATTATTGATGAGTGGCAGGATGAACCGGATACATCCGAGGATGTGCGGAAAGCCAAGGAACTGATCGACAAACTGGCAGAGTATAAGCCTCTTGCCAAAGTGGAGGAGCGGGAAGAGCAGAATTACAACATGATCGACAACGTGATCAACAATCTTCCCCAGGATCCCGAAGAGAAGAAGGAGCCTGCACCGCAGAGGGAAATGAGAGAAGCGGAAGTAAAGAAGGTACGAAAGCGCGTATCCATGAAAGC
>JAEEGO010000039.1 GCA_016280355.1 Lachnospiraceae bacterium
AAGCCTCATCGAACTCGGAAGGAAAAAGGAGAACGTACTCGACAATCAGGAGATCATCGACCACTTCAAGGGAGTGGATCTCGGCGAGGATGACTATGACAAGATATGGGAGACCCTCGAGCACAACGGTATAGATGTGCTCAAGATGTCAAGTGTCGCCGATGATGATGACACGCTGGATGATGATGTGCCTCCCGAAGAGATAGAGAACGAGGAGGAGGTAGACGTAGAGAATGTCGATCTCTCCGTACCCGACAGCGTATCCATAGAGGATCCTGTCCGCATGTACTTAAAGGAGATCGGTAAGGTGCCTCTGCTCTCGGCAGATGAAGAGGTAGAGCTTGCGAAGAGGATGGAGCTTGGCGATCAGGAAGCCAAGAACAAGCTGGCCGAAGCCAACTTAAGACTCGTGGTTTCCATAGCGAAGAGATACGTGGGACGCGGCATGCTATTCCTTGACCTGATACAGGAAGGAAACCTCGGACTCATCAAGGCAGTCGAGAAGTTTGATTACCGCAAGGGCTACAAGTTCTCGACCTACGCTACATGGTGGATAAGACAGGCCATCACCCGTGCCATAGCAGACCAGGCACGTACCATCAGGATACCCGTGCATATGGTAGAGACCATCAACAAGCTGATCAGGGTCTCGAGACAGCTGCTGCAGGAGCTCGGCCGCGAACCAACCCCCGAGGAGATAGCAGAGCAGATGGATATGCCCGTGGAGAAGGTGCGTGAGATACTCAAGATATCTCAGGAGCCCGTATCACTTGAGACACCCATAGGTGAAGAGGAAGACTCACATCTTGGCGACTTCATCCAGGACGATCAGGTACCCGTACCTGCGGACGCCGCTGCTTTCGAGCTTCTCAAAGAACAGCTCAACGAGGTGCTCGACACCCTGACCGAGAGGGAGCAGAAAGTGCTGAGGCTCAGATTCGGTCTGGATGACGGGAAGGCACGCACTCTCGAAGAAGTGGGAAGACAGTTCAACGTCACCCGTGAGCGTATCAGACAGATAGAGGCGAAGGCACTCAGGAAGCTGAGACATCCTTCGAGATCAAGAAAACTGAAGGATTATCTTGAGTAAAAACTGAAATGGTTCTGTCCGACAGACTGCAGACCATAGCGGGGATGACAGATCCCTGTACATCCGTTACCGATATCGGTACCGATCACGGATATCTGCCAATCTGGCTCATAGAGCAGGGAGTGTGCAGGCATGCCGTGGCAGCCGATGTGAGGAAGGGACCGCTTGCTACAGCAAAGCAGAACTGCCTCGAACACGGCATCGGACCCGATCGTATCAAGACCGTGCTATCGGACGGGCTTAAGGAGATAAGCCGGGACGATACAAACCCCGACGATACGCTCATCATAGCGGGCATGGGAGGAGAGACTATAGTCGACATCCTCTCTGCAGAGCCTGAGAAAGCGCACTCATTCGGAAGGTTTTTATTCTCACCGCATACGAAGCAGGAGGAGCTTAGAAGGTATCTGGGGAGTGCCGGATATAAGATCACGGACGAGAGATATCTGATCGATGCAGGCAAGCTATACGTGGTCATGAAAGCAGTGAACGGTGAGGACGCCTGTGCAACAGACACGGACTACCGTTTCGGACCCTTCATAGAAAAGGCGACAGAAGACAGAAAGATATATGACATTCTTCTGAAAAGATACAATGCTCTTTCGGGAATGCTCGAAGGAGCGGGTCTTCCGGAAAAAAGAGTAGCAGAGATAGAAGAAGAGATCAGATCATACAAAGAGGTGCTTAAGCTTTGAAACTTAAAGATTTCATAGGGATAATGAACGGACTCGCTCCGGTACAGTTTTCCGAAGGATGGGACAATCCCGGACTTCTTGCCGGAGACTCGGCAATGGAGATAAGCAAGGTATATGTAGCGCTCGATGCCACAAGCGATGTGATAGAAGCAGCACATGAAGCGGGGGCAGAGCTGATACTTACCCATCATCCTCTTATCTTCAAGCCTGTAAGGCATGTATCAAGTGATGATCATGTAGGGCGCAGGGTGATGAAGATCCTTTCATACGGAATGGCGTTATTTGCCATGCATACGGACTTTGATGTGACCTGCATGGGGAATGAGGCTGCTACAAAGCTGGGCCTTATAGAGGCTAAGGTGCTTGAGCCTACGATAGGCGAAGAGTACGGCATGGGAGCCTTCGGATACCTGAAGGAGGATCTGAAGCTAAAGGAGCTTGCAGATAAGGTCAAAGCAGATTTTGACCTGGATCATGTGACGGTATACGGAGATCCGGAGGAGACCATGGTGAAGGTGGCTGTGATGCCGGGCTCGGGTTCTTCCGTCATAGATGTGGCCTGCATCGAAGGCTGCGATGTACTCATAACAGGAGATATCAGTCATCACGACGGGATAGACGCTCTCGAGAAGGGGATAAGCATAATAGATGCGGGACATTACGGTATAGAAAAACTCTTCACAGGCTTCATGTGCCGGTTTATCGGTGATAAAATAAAAGAGGTGGAAGCCGTAGAAGATAAGACAGGAGAAAAGGCATGGCTGAGATGATCAAACTGAACTACAAAGGTAAGGAGTACGAGTATCCCAAGGGAACTCCCTATGCGAAGGTAGCTGAGGATTTCCAGAAGGATTATGAATATCCCATAGTGCTTGCCGTAATGAACGGGAAGCTGAGGGAACTTTTCCATGTGGCGGAAAATGACGGTGTCATAGACTTCGAGGATCTTACCGGACACTCCGGACACAAGGCTTACAAGCGCTCGGCCTGTCTTATACTCATAAAGTCACTGTATGATGTGATAGGCAGGGAATCGGTTGAAAAGATCAAGGTCGAGTTTTCCATAGGACCGGCTTACTACTGCTCATATAAAGGAAAGACACCTCTTACGGAAGAGCTCGTCGAAAAGGTGAAGGCAAGGATGAGACAGATCATCGATGCCAATACCCCTATAGAGAAGACTTCGATGTCGCTTGAGAAGGTCAGGGAGATCTTCCGTGAGAACGGGATGCATGACAAGGAGAAGCTCTTCAAATATCGCAGATCAGGCAAGGTCAATATGTATTCCCTTGAAGGCTTCATGGATTACTTCTACGGATATATGATGCCGAACTGCGGCTATGTAAAGTATTTCGATCTTTTCCTGTATGACGGAGGCATGATGCTGCAGCTTCCCGAGAGGAAAGCACCCAAAGAGGTGCCGCCGTTTACGGACAGTCCGAATCTCTACAAGACTATGAGAGAGGCTGCGGACTGGGGTACCATGATGGGCATAGACACCGTCGGTGCTCTGAACGATGCCATATCAAACGGTGAGATGAATGAGGTGATCCTTGTACAGGAAGCTCTGATAGAGAGCAGGATAGCAAAAATCGCAGAAGACATCGTAAGCCGCGGTAATGTACGTTTTGTGATGATTGCAGGTCCTTCTTCTTCGGGTAAGACTACCTTCTCACACAGGCTTTCCATAGAGCTGCGTGCGCACGGCATGAAGCCTCATCCCATAGAGATAGACAATTATTTCAAGAACCGTGAGGATACTCCGAAGGATGAGAACGGCAACTATGACTTCGAGTGCCTGGGTGCCATAGACGTGGAGGGCTTCAATAGGGACATGAATGCCCTGCTTGCGGGAGAGACTGTCGAGCTTCCGAGGTTCAACTTCAAGATAGGACAGAGAGAGTACAAGGGCGACTATATGACTTTGGGAGCATCAGATGTGCTCGTATGCGAGGGCATACACGGTCTCAATGACGAGCTGTCGCATACCCTGCCGAAGGAGTCCAAGTACAAGATATATATCAGTGCACTCACCACTCTGAACGTGGACGAGCACAACCGCGTGCCTACCACTGACGGCAGGCTCATGAGGCGTATGGTGAGGGATTTCTATACGAGAGGTTCATCCATCTCAAAGACACTGGGTATGTGGTCTTCTGTGAGAAGGGGAGAAGAGAAGTTCATCTTCCCGTTCCAGGAGAGTGCGGATGCTATGTTCAATTCCGCCCATATCTACGAGATAGCAGCTCTCAAGCCTTTCGTGGAGCCGCTGCTCTTTGGGGTCACTGAAGACGATCCGGGATATCAGGAAGCAAAGAGGCTTTTGAAGTTCCTGCAGTACTTCCTTGCGATTGATACTGCGCGTATACCTCAGAATTCGATAATACGTGAGTTCATAGGAGGCTCCATTTTCAAATAAAACTTGCATTAACCCGAACTGTTATGTTAACATAATTTTGATTTTGGTTAACTATTCAGTGAATCGGGGGTTATGGGAGAGATGGATCCGGCAGTAAAGCCGGCAAAAAAGATTGATAAAAAGATAGTGCTGGGCGTCATTCTGGCCGCTGTAGTGATAGCGGTCGTGGCAGTCATAGCACTATTTTCAGGTAACAAGATACGTGCGGCGTCCATGAAGGTGCTCGATCTGCAGGGCACCGTCACTCTGACGGAGAACGGACAGGAGCGTACAGTAAAAGAAAACCTGCGTCTTAAGAGTGGAAATGCTCTTTCTACGGCAGATGAAAGTCTTGTGTCCATCGGTCTGGACGATTTCAAGATAATCACATTGGATGAATTAAGTCTTGCTGAATTCAGCAAGGTCGGAAAGAAGCTTGATCTCCATCTGAAGGAGGGTAAGCTTTTCTGTTCTGTAAAAAAGAAGCTGGATGAGGACGAGGCTCTTGCGATACACACCAGCAACCTGATCGTTGGTATCAGAGGTACTGATATCGTGGTGGAAGCAGGTGAGAAATACTGCTCAGTCACTGTGTTGGACGGCTCTACAGCAACGGATATCATAGATCCCGCGACGGGTGAGACGATCAATCTGACTACCGAGTCGGGGAAGACCACTATAGTTTATATGGAAAACGGTCAGCTCAAGTATGAGCAGAGGGATGCACGGCCGGAGGACCTGCCGAACTTCGCCATCAAGTATCTGCAGGACCATCCTGACATACTGGATAAGGTGATAGAAGCTACCGGATGGGACAGAGAGTCTATCACAGGCGTGGATGTGTCTACAAGACCGGAGCCTGTAGTTAGTCTGCCGGTATCTGCTTCTGCAATGGAGCCAACCGGTACGGAGGGTGATAGCAGTACAAAGGCTGATGCGCGAGATGGTACAGGAGAGGCTGCCGGAGAAGGTGCTGACGGAGAAGATACCGTAGAGGGTGATGCCGCAGGTATAGATGGAGATACTTCCGAAGGTGAGGCTGCAGAGACCACTCTGAAGTCTACTGTTAACGGTAATGCGATACCGGAGGATGAACTTGCTGCAACAAGGGCTAAGATTGCTTTTGAAAATTCTGAAAACAAAGCAGTACTGCTTGATGACGGTACGATCTTCGATCCAATATATTATGCTGCTGCTCATCCTGATGTGGTAGAGAAGTATGGTTCTTCAACAGATGCGCTGCTATGGCATTGGCTGAAGTATGGCAAGGGACTTGGCTATCCGCCGGTAGCACCGACGACTACGGCTAAGGTGCCTGAAACACCTCATTTTGATCCCAATGCGGGAAATACCACATCCGACTCGGATGATGATGACGATGATGAGCATGAAAATAATTCAACATCTGCTACGCCATCAAATTCGCCATCTTCGACACCGGCTAATGGAACAGTCACAATGACGTCCGGTACTATCAGTTATGGGACTAGTGGATACTCTGGGAGAATAAATGGCAAAGATGTAGAGTATGATCCGAATTCCGGGGAGCTGAATCTCTCCAGCGGCGCGGTGGTGAATCTTCCGGTCACCGTGCAGGATGATAGCGGCACTAATATAGCAACAATCGATTCGCTGGCTAAGGTTAGTCATACTTTTGAGAATATAGGCTATACGGCAACGATATCATATGGAAATACCACTATCACCAAAACAGAGTATCAAGTCGCAGGTGGACCTGCTGACAGGTATTCATGTGGCGGTGAAGACTTTGATAACTATGATGAGTGGACTTATCCTGGCTATATCCGTTTGTACGACGGTAATGCCGCTGCCGTAACACATGAGTTATATATTGACAAATCAAATGGTGCAACACAAACTACTCACCCGTAAGACATAGATAAGATATGGGGACGGTTCTGGTGATAGCTGGCGGGCCTGCAGATGCAGGCCCGTTTTGTTTTGCTTGTAAGACAGCATAAGTTTCATTTTGCTTGTGATTGTAATCTTATCGTGTATGCCTGCGCCAGCCGGCGATAGTATTTGTTGCGGAACGTGGTGCCGTTACTAAGCTCGCAGGCATCTCATGACAGCAAGCACTCCACTAAACTCATTCGGGTTTCTCCGAATCAGTCGCGCTTCACGCGCGACCTCGGATGAAACCCTCATTTCAGACACAACGTTCCGTGCTTGCCATTCGCTGCTCTGCTTGCTAAGTAACGCACCAAATGTTCCTGCAACAAACACATATCGCCGGCCGCCGCAAGTTCCTGATATGCATATTAGACGGTCATAAGACAAACAACCATCCCCATGTCTTAATACTGCGCTTTTGCTTAGTTCCATCTTTTTTTGACAAATCATAAAAAAGTGATATCATTGTCATCACTACATCGGCTTTCGCCGAAGCGCCCGGACATCATCCGGACGGATTACCATTTTTTCTTTATTTCAATTCTATTTCCGAAAGGAGTCTAAAACATGACTATGAAAAGAACCGCACCATTACCTGAAACTGCAAAAGGCACCGTCGCCTACAACATGACCAACGATTTCCTGTTTCATGTTGTACTGGAAAAAGACAATTATGCCCTCAAAGGCCTGATCGCATCCATACTTCATATCAGTCCGCGATCCATCAAAAAGGTACAGGTCCTAAACCCCATACTGAACGGAAATACAGTTGAAGAGAAACAGTTTATACTGGATATTTACGTCCTCTTCAACAATAATACCTACATAAATCTTGAAATGCAGGTTGAGGATCATCAGAACTGGATACCGAGATCCCTGTCATATCTCTGCCGGGAATTCGACCAGCTCCACCACGGAGATGACTATACTGAAGTAAAATCTGTACATCATGTCGGATTTCTTAATTTCACACTCTTTGGCGATCACCCGGAATTCCATGCCATGTACCGTCTCCGCAACGTCATCGATGGATATACTTATACTGACAGATTCAGCCTGCATGTGGTAGAATTAAACAATACGGGACTTGCCACAAAAGAAGACAAACTATATAAGACAGATAAATGGGCTGAGCTTTTCAAAGCCACCACATGGGAGGAGATCAAAATGCTCGCACAGGAGAATGATTTTTTAGCATCTGCAGCAAACTCAATATATTCAAACGTAACTGACCCCCGGATCCTTAAGCTTTGCATGAAGCGTCAGGAAGACATAGATGGTGAGGAGAATCGTCGCAAGCGTATTAAACAGCAGGACATCATTATTGCTGAACAGGACTCAAAGATAGCTGAGCAGGACTCAAGGATAGCTGATCAGGAGTCAAAGATAGCTGAGCAGGGCTCAAGGATAGCTGATCAGGACTCAAAGATAGCTGAACAGGACTCGAAGATAGCTGAACAGGACTCAAGGATAGCTGAACAGGAGTCTAAGATAGCAGATCAGAAATCCAAACTGGCACGGTATGAAGCTCTTTACGGAGCATTACCTACAGAAAAGTAATATTAGATTTACAATTACCGGCAATAATCTGTCTTGGATAAAAGAGGAAGGGATTACCTCAGCCTGGAGCAGGCCGCGCGATACTCATTCAGGAAGGCTTCATAGTCAGATAAGATAAATGCGATATCATTGTCCCTTGCGGCATATTCATGATCCTTTGCTCTGTTGCTGAGCTTCTTCAGCCCGATGGACGCCATGAGACCTTTTAGCGAGTGTGCCGCAAGACCATATCCTTCCCAGTCCTCGGAGATGACACAGGATCTCATGTGTTCGGATTTTTCATCACATTCAGAAGATATTATCTCCACCGTTTCTTTCAGGAGGTCTTCCTGACCGCCGGCAAATCCAAGCGCAGACTTGTAATCGAGGCCTTCGATGCTTTCAAGTTTTTCTCTGAAAACGACAGGATCAAAAGGCTGACTTGCCGTCGCGGTATCAGCTGCAGGGATAGCAGCAGAGTCTTTTCTGGCAGAAGCCGGCTCAAAGACCATCATATCTGATTCGTATGATATCTGCTGTGATCTTTCAAGGGCTTTCCCGGTTACGCTGTTTTTCGG
Organism: Lachnospiraceae bacterium; assembly: GCA_016280355.1. Taxonomy (GTDB): domain Bacteria; phylum Bacillota; class Clostridia; order Lachnospirales; family Lachnospiraceae; genus NK4A144. The sequence goes on from JAEEGO010000039.1 coordinate 8,215, forward strand.
AGGCAGGATCTTTTCTTCGGGCAGGTATTTCTTCACTGTCTGTTCCAGAAGATCGGCATCGAGCGGCTTGGTAAGGTAAGCGTCAAAGCCGGCTACGGTGTATATCTTCTCGCTTCCTGCGATCGCATTTGCAGTCAGTACGACAGCGGGAGTCTTGTTATTCAGTGAAGCATCGTCATTCTTTATTATCTCAAGGGTTTTGATACCATCGGGATCGGGCATCATATGATCCAGAAGTATCAGATCGTAGTGCTTTGTCCTGCACATCGCTATCGCTGCCGAGCCGCTGTCGCATAGCTCGGGGACTATACCGACGCGTTTCAGGAAGAGGCTTACTATACGGAGGTTGGAGCTGTTGTCGTCGACAGCCAGCACCGCAGCTTCAGGAGCGTAGTAATCGCTTTCGTTACCGGCAGATACCGGGGCTCCTGCTTTTTTATCAAAGTCTTCGGTAAGGGGAGTCCTTTCTTTTACGCTGACGGGAAGCTGTACCTTAAACTCGGAACCTTCCCCGTATCTGCTATCGACCGTGATCCTGCCGCCCATTGAATCTACGATATTTCCTACTATTGCAAGACCGAGTCCGGTGCCTTCGATATTGCGGTTCTTTTTCATGTCAGCACGGGAGAAAGCCTCGAAGAGATGCTTTTGCTCATCCTCTTTTATACCTCGTCCGGTGTCACGGACATTTATCGTAAGATTAAAGGCATCTTCGCCGGTGTATTCTCCACCGATCGTCAGGGTTACAGAACCTGTGTCCGTATATTTGATCGCGTTGTTGGTCAGGTTTATGAGGATCTGCCTGATGCGGAATTCGTCGGAGAACAGGCCGTCAGGTGTTTCATCCTGGATCTTCAGACTGAGTTCAAGGTGCTTTTCATCTGCTCTTTCGCGAAGCATCGGCATGACATTATGCAGGAGAGAAGAGAGGGTGAATTCTGCTGGATTTATCTCCATCTTTCCTGCTTCGATCTTTGAGAAATCGAGCACGTCGTTGACAAGCATCAGAAGCATCTGGCCCGAGCTCTTCACGCTTTCTGCGTACTCGCCTATCACCGGATCACTGTTCTCACGCAGGATCATCTCATTCATACCGAGGATGGCGTTTATGGGTGTGCGGATCTCGTGGGACATACTGGCGAGGAATCTTGTCTTGGCTTCCGAGAGGTTTATGGCCTTCTGACCCTCCTCGCGCATCCTGCGAAGATCGCTTATCTGCTGGGCAGTCATAAGGGTCAGCAGGATCGCAAGTCCGGTGAGCATCAGGATATCGCCGTTCATGGGAAGCTTGGCATTCAAAACGACGATCTCACCGAGTCCGCAGACGAAGAAACCCGCAAAGCCGATAGCTGTATATTTATAATCTTTGATGTTTCCGCGTACAAGGTCACATATCATAACGCCTGATACTACGAGTGCCTCTTCACCTATCGTCGAGTTGATGTAGATAAGCGAATCAGGGAATGACAGAATGCAGGTGAAGTGCAGGATGGGCCATACGATAAGATGGATCGTAGCTACGACAAGGATTATCTTCATGATATTGCGGTATCTGCCGTGCTGGAGCAGATCCAGATAGAATATGACACAGAACGGCATAAACAGGCAGAACATATAGTTCATGATACCGTCAAGGTGGTAGTGGCCGAATACAAAAGGATACATATACGAGTTTGTGATCAGCCAGCCCGAGACCACAAGAATCGACATCGATCCGTACAGCATTGCGATCTGTCTTTTGTACTGGAAGAGCATGAAAAGACTTACGATCACAATCACGGCAGAGAAGATAAGAAGTATTACTTCAAGAATAAATGAGAGCCCGTAGTGCGATGTCATGTATTTGAAGAAGCCGGTCTCATTAGCTACCATCGTGTCCTGGAAAATGAATCCGGGACGGTATGCATTGTAACGTATAAGCATGACCTCGGCACCGGAGTCGGAAGGAGAGAGAAGAGCGCGCATATAGAATCTCTTCACATTGCCACCGGGAATGTTCATATCCCTTGCGGCATTGAAATCCTTGCGAAGCTCACCGTCTATATATACGGCGCAGTCCCCGCCGATGATAAAGCAGAAGTAGGAATCATCGGTTATTTTCTCGGGGAGGGTGGAAGTCATGGTAAAGGTTCCCTTTTCGGAGCCGTCACTGAGGTAAGAATCTCCCACGGTCAATACGTTGCCTTCAGGAGTTGTCATGCTCCATGTCTCTATGGGAGTGGGGTCTTTATACGATAAAGGTAAGGAATCATCGTGATAGCTGAAAAATAAAAGACCGGCTACGGATACAACAAAATAGAAAAGGAAAATTACCCCGATAGCCGGGATAAGCTTTCCCAAGGGCTTTTCGTCCTTATTATCTGATAGTACCCCATACATGATAATATAATGATAACACAAAGGGTTGGGATTTCAAGAAGCGTAACCTATCTTTATCATACAGGATGTTTGTGGTAGAATGATGACTTGAGTGAGCCGGATGATGGCGACGTGGCGGGTATCTTCCACGCCGAGGAAAGTCCGGGCTTCACAGGGCAGGATGACGGATAACGTCCGCCCGGGGTGACCCGCGGGAAAGCGCAACAGAAAGTATACCGCTACCGCATTGGTAGTAAGGGTGAAATGGCAGTGTAAGAGACTACCGCATCCCTGGTAACAGTGATGGCATTGCAAGCCCCATCCGAAGCAAGATCAAGCAGGGGACCATAGGCCTGCCCGGTCTGTCTCCAGGTAGATCGCTCGAGCCATATGGCAACGTATGGTCTAGATAGATCATCATCATCGGATATCCGATACATAACCCGGCTTACAGGCTCACTCAATATGTTTCAAAAATACATCGATCGGAGAATAAAAGCATGGATTATCTGGAAAGTCTCGGACTGAGAGCGAAAAAAGCATCGGAGGTGCTCGCAAAGCTCGATCCGGCGACCAAGAATCTGGCGCTGAGAGCGGCGGCAGAAGCAATAAAAAAGAACAGCAAAGCCATACTTGAAGCCAATGCCAAAGATGTGGCAAGGGCCAAAGAAAGAGGCATGAAGGAGTCTCTGATAGACAGGCTTATGCTTACAACTGACAGGATAAACCAGATGGCTGACGGCATTATACAGGTGTCTGCGCTTAAGGATCCTGTCGGTGAAGTGCTTGAGATCATCACCAGGCCCAACGGACTGCATATTGAGAAGGTGGCAGTGCCTGTAGGCGTGATCGGTATCATATATGAAGCAAGGCCCAATGTCACCGCAGATGCTTTTGCTCTTTGCTTCAAATCCGGGAATGCCGTCATACTCCGCGGAGGCTCCGATGCGATAGACTCCAACAGAGCCATAGTGAACTATATCAGAGAAGGTATACAGAGAGAAAAGCTGCCCGATGATGTGATACTGATCGTCACGGATACTTCAAGGGAGACTGCTACAAAGTTCATGCAGATGAACGAGTATGTGGATCTGCTTTTCCCGAGAGGCGGAGCGGGGCTTATCCGGAGCGTTGTGGAGAATGCTACCATACCCGTGATAGAGACCGGCGTAGGCAATTGCCATATATATGTGGATGAGACCGCGGATCTGGATATGGCAGTGAATATCATAGATAATGCCAAGACACAGAGGTACGGGGTATGCAATGCCGCCGAATCTCTTGTGATACACAGAGGTATAGCGCAGAAGGCGATACCGGCGATCTACGAAAGACTCTCATCAAAGGATGTAGAGATGAGAGGAGCAGAGGATGTAAGAGAGATCGTGAGCGGTATAAAGGATGCGACGGAAGAGGACTACGCAAGAGAATATCTGGGACCTTATATCTCGGTGAAGATTGTCGACAATCTGGATCATGCCATAGAGCATATCAATCAGTACTCCACGCATCACTCTGAAGCTATCATCACAGAGGACAAGGATAACGCCGAGAGGTTCCTGAATGAGATCGATTCAGCCTGTGTGTACTGGAATGCATCCACGAGGTTCACGGACGGATATGAGTTCGGCTTTGGATCAGAGATAGGTATCAGTACTCAGAAGCTGCATGCAAGAGGTCCGATGGGACTCCAGGCTCTGACTTCATATAAATACCAGATCACCGGAAACGGACAGATCAGAAGTTGAAAATTTAGATTTAAGTGTTGATTCTTATAAAGTGTAAGGAGACTATATGAGGCACCTGATGACGCCGCTCGACCTGTCGGTGGAAGAGCTCGACAAGCTCATGGATACGGCTGAGGATATCAAAGAACAACCGGATAAATACGCTCATGCCTGCGACGGCAGGGTGCTCGCCACACTTTTCTATGAACCGAGTACAAGGACCAGGCTTTCCTTCGAGGCGGCCATGCTCCATCTGGGAGGCAAGACTCTCGGCTTTGCCGACGCCGGATCTTCATCGGCAGCCAAGGGAGAGAGTGTTGCGGATACTATCAGGGTGGCTTCCTGCTTTGCGGATATCGCTGCAATGAGACACTTCAAGGAAGGAGCTCCGATGGTTGCGGCGCAGTTTGCACAGATACCGGTGATCAATGCCGGAGACGGCGGACACCAGCATCCGACCCAGACCCTTACGGATCTGATGACCATGCGCTCTGTCAGGGGCAGTCTGTCGGATATGAAGATAGGAATGTGCGGCGATCTGAAGTTCGGACGTACAGTACATTCGCTGATCAGGGCTCTGCTGAGATATAATAACGTTAGTTTTGTATTTATCTCACCCGATGAGCTCAGATTGCCGGATTATATGATAGAAGAGCTTGATTCACACGAGGGCGTGGAGTATACGGAGGTCACAAAGCTCGAGGATGCTCTGCCTGAGCTTGATGTGCTTTATATGACCAGGGTGCAGAAGGAAAGATTCTTCAACGAGGAAGATTACGTGAGATTGAAGGATTTCTATATCCTGGACAGCAGGAAGATGGAGCATGCGAGAGAGGATATGATCGTGCTGCATCCGCTTCCCAGAGTCAACGAGATAGCAGTGGAGATCGATAATGATCCGAGAGCCAAGTACTTCGATCAGGTTAAGAACGGAATGTATATCAGGATGGCGCTGATATTGATGCTTCTGGAGATACAGGTTAAGTAACGGGGGTTATTATGGGAAACAGCGATATGAACACTACACAGCATGAGAAATATAAGCTCAACGTCGGCAAGATTGACGAGGGCTTTGTGATAGACCATATCAGACCCGGGCGCGGACTCACGCTTTATCATGACATGGGGCTCAACAAGCTGGACTGTTCCGTCGCAATCATCCAGAACGCTTTCTCAAGAAAGATGGGAAAGAAGGATATCATTAAGGTAGAAACTTCCATAGATAATTTCAATCTGGATATCATAAGCCTGCTCGATCACAACGCGACCGTTGATGTAATTAAGAACGGCGAGATCATAGACAAGCCCGAGCTGCCTCTTCCCAAGGAAGTCAAGAATATCATCAAATGTAAGAACCCCAGATGCATTTCTTCCATAGAACAGGGGCTTGACCAGATATTTGTGCTCACGGATGCAGAAACCGCAACATATAGATGCAAGTATTGTGAGACGGAATACGGAAATAACTGACATTTTTTTAATAAAAATCTGCCAGCATTGACATAATCTCTTTTATAATTCTTTACTTACCATTTCTTTTTCCTTGATTTTTGCGGATGTTACCGCGATAAACACATTATGTAGTAATATTATGTATACCAACCACTATATATTGACATAGTTTGGGGGTCGGGGGTACAATGTTAACACTTCAAACCTTATAATCATACCTAGGAGGAGAATAAAGACATGAGGAAGTTGACATTGATCATTGCCACACTGGCTATCACAATGCTCGCTGCAGTTCCCGCATTCGCAGGCCCTGCAGAGGAGATCGCAGCAGCCAGGGCAGAACAGGAAAAGAGACTGGCTGATTACGCTGCATATCAGGAGAGACTTGCAGCATTCCAGGCAGGCGAGATCGCAAAGGGCCAGGCAGCTCTTGCAGCAGGTCAGGCAGCAGAGGCAGCAAACTTTGCACGTATCGCTGCTTTCCAGGCAAGCGAGGTTGCAAAGGGCCAGGCACAGAGAGCAGCACTGTATGCAGACTATGTAGCATATCAGCAGAGGCTCGCAGCATTCCAGGCCGGTGAGATCGCTAAGGGTGAAGCACAGAGAGCAGCTCTGTATGCAGACTATGTAGCATATCAGCAGAGACTGCAGGCATTCTGGGCAGGCGAGATCGCAAAGGGCCAGGCAGCTCTTGCAGCAGGCAAGGCAGCAGAGGCAGCAAACTTTGCACGCATCGCAGCTTTCCAGGCCGGTGAGATCGCAAAGGGTGAGGCACAGAGAGCAGCTCTGTATGCAGACTATGTAGCATACCAGCAGAGGCTCGCAGCATTCCAGGCTGGCGAGATCGCAAAGGGCCAGGCACAGAGAGCAGCTCTGTACGCAGACTATGTAGCATATCAGCAGAGGCTTGCAGCTTTCCAGGCAGGCGAGATCGCTAAGGGCCAGGCACAGCGCGCAGCACTGTATGCAGACTATGTAGCATATCAGCAGAGACTTCAGGCTTTCTGGGCTGGAGAGATCGCAAAGGGTGAGGCACAGCGTGCAGCAGGCCTCGCAGCAGCAGCAAACAACCCTGTTATAGCTTTCCAGAAAGAGCAGCTCGCAAAGGCAGCAGCAATACAGGCTCAGAGAGCTGAGCTTCAGAAGCAGATTGACGCATATCTTAGAATGTTCTGATCAAGATCAACTAAATATACAGAAATTTGTTACACTCAAGACCCGGGTTCATGCCCGGGTCTTTTTCTATGCCAGAAAACATGAGAGTATGGTACACATTGAGCGCTTGGCGGCTGTATTCAGGCCGCCTGTGTGCGAAAGCGTACCTATAGACTTAGTGAGGTATTTCACGAACTTAGTGTATATGGTAAAATCATATCTATGATAGTTGACGAACTGATACTTTACCGAAACTTCAAGGCAGATGAGCTGCTGAGAGACATGATAGCTCTCTTCGAGAATGCCGGAGACGCTACGTTAGCTTATTCCACGGCCGGCAGACTCGTCAGTATTTCCATGGATATGGGCTTCAAGGGCAATCTCTGGCACACTTTCCTTACATATCTGCTCGCAAATAATGAGAATGCCTATACCAAAGCCTGCGAGATAAGAGGACATGTCGAGGGCTCCGTCAATGATGTTGCGCTTCATGACATCGGTGTTTTCTTCAGGATGTTTTCCTTTAGCCTGAAAGATATTGATAAGAAATATGATGTGGACTGCTTCAGACCGCTTATGGACTTTGATATGGCGGAAGAAGGCAAGATGTTCAACAAGAGGATCAGGGACAGGATCTGCGATCTGGCCGAAGGACTGGCAGGCGCCACTGATCCCGCAAAGATGAAGGATCTGGTCGAGGCCTTCTATAAGGATTACGGAGTGGGGCTTTTCGGCCTGCACAAGGCTTTCAAGATACATGAGAATATAGATAACGGATGTTTCGAAATAGAGCCCATAATGAGGGTTGCACATGCGGAGCTTGAGGATCTGGTTGGCTATGAGCTGCAGAAGCAGAAGCTCATGGACAATACAGAAGCATTCCTCAAGGGACTTCCGGCGAACAACTGTCTGCTTTACGGAGATTCCGGTACAGGCAAGTCTTCTTCGATAAAGGGGATAATGAACAGATACTACGGAGAGGGCCTGAGGATCATCGAGCTATATAAGCATCAGTGCAGGTTCCTCAACGATATCATGGCTATGCTGAAGGAGCGCAACTACAAGTTCATCATTTATATGGATGATCTGTCGTTTGAAGATGAGGAGACTGAGTATAAATATCTGAAGGCTGTCATAGAGGGCGGACTGGAGAAAAAGCCCGGAAATGTGCTGATCTATGCCACATCCAACAGGAGACACCTGATACATGAGGGCTTCTCGGACAAGCTGGACCGTGGCGCCAATGATGATATACATGAGAGTGATACGGTGGAAGAGAAGCTGTCGTTGTATCACCGCTTCGGCATGACTATCTACTACGGCAAACCTACGCCGAAGGAGTACAGGAATATAGTACTGGAGCTTTCGAAGAGAGCCGGTATAGATTTGGATGAGAAGGAACTTCTTATACTGGCGAACAGCTGGGAGATAGAGCATGGCGGTATATCGGGACGTACCGCAAGACAGTTCACGGATTATCTCGTATCAAAAAGACAGACTTAAGCCGTAAGATATTGAGGGTACAGATCAAAGGGGAAGCATTTCATGAAAAAACTGTTTTCAGCCATTGATGTAGGTTCATACGAGCTTTGCATGAAGGTGTTTGAGCTCGGCGGCAAGAACGGTATCAAGGAGATCGACTGTGTCAGGCATCGTATAGACATAGGCAATGATACCTTCCATACCGGTATGATCAGCCACGACAAGATGGATGAGCTCTGCGAGATAATGAAGGGCTTCAGGAAGATAATGGAGGGTTACAAGGTCACCGATTATCTTGCCTACGGTACTTCAGCAATGAGAGAGACCGTCAATACCAATGTCGTCCTTGATCAGATAGAGAGGAAGACGGGTATCCATGTGGAGGTACTCAGCAATTCCGAACAGAGATTTCTGGAGTATAAGGGCGCAGCCATGAAGAGTGACTTTGACAGATATGTCGAGCATGGCACGGCGTTCGTTGATATAGGAGGCGGCTCCACACAGGTGACACTCTTCACCGGAGGACATCTGGCTTCTACCGTCAATCTGCATCTGGGTACTCTTCGTATACGTACCAAGCTTCGGGAGATGGAGCCGGTATATTCTGACTATGAGATGATAATCGGCGAGATCGTAAACAACGAGCTCGACTACTTCAAGAGCCTGTATCTGGGCAATTGCAGGATAGACAATGTCATAATAATAGACGACTATATGCCGTCCATCATGAACCAGTTCGGAAGAAGAGATGACCATCACATCACCGTAAGAGAATACAAGGAGATCATGAGGGCGGCTGCACTCAAGTCTCCGTATCAGATAGCAGAGAGATTTCGCATACCGGAGGACAACGCATCGCTTCTGCTTCCTTCGGCCATCATAGTTGACAGGCTCATAGATGTCATGGAGTCAAGAGATCTGTACCTTCCGGGAGTATCACTGTCAGACGGTATAGCTTACAACTATGCCGATGAGAATGGATTTATCCGTCCCACTCACAATTTCAATGACGATATCATAAGCTCGGCAAACAATATAGCCGGAAGATACGGCTCCTTTGATATGCTGACTAAAAAGATGACATACGCGGCTCTTGCAATATTTGATGCTACAGTCAAACTGCACGGCATGAGTGCGAGAGACAGGCTGCTGCTTCACATATCGGCCATACTTCGCAATGTCGGAAAATATGTGTCGCTCAGTGTTCCGGCAGAGATGTCCTACGCCATCATCAAGGACTCGGAGATCATAGGTATTTCCCATAAGGAAAGGACCATGGTGGCTGCCATAGTGCAGAATTCATACCCTAATAACATTAGTTACGAAACGTTCGAAAAGCTTAATCTCGGAGCAGAAGACCAGATCAAGACCACCAAACTGACGGCGATACTGCGCGTGGCAACGGGGCTTGCGCGCAATACTCAGAAGACGGTGGACAGCATCACCGTACAGCTGAAGGATAAGGAGCTTGTGATAAGAGTGAGCGCGAGAGACAAGATGCTGCTGGAGAAGGGACTCTTCAGGGAGAGGACCGATACCTTCGAAGAGGCATTCGGTATCACTCCGGTCCTTAAGGTCATGAAGGGGAATGTGAAATGAAAAAGAAGGAAAATAAGACAAGAGATCTGAAGGATCCGAAGTATTACATGAACAGGGAACTCTCATGGATGCAGTTCGACGGGAGGATACTTGAGGAAGCGAGAGACTCGGAAAATCCGCTGTTTGAGAGACTGAAGTTCCTGTCGATCACGGCTTCTAATCTTGATGAATTCTTCATGATAAGGATCGCATCTCTCAAGGATATGCTTACAGCAGGCTACAAGAAGCCTGATATCTCGGGCATGACACCGGCGAAGCAGCTGGAGGAGCTTTCGGATGTGACACATACCTTTGTGTCCGAGCAGTATTCCACCTTCACAAGGATGCTTATGCCGAGGCTTGCCGATGCGGGGCTGAGATTCGTAAAGCATCATGAGGAGCTGAACGAGAAGGAAAAGGAATACGTGGATGAATACTTCAGGGATAATGTCTATCCGGTCCTTACGCCGATGGCGGTGGATTCATCAAGACCTTTCCCTCTTGTGCGCAACAAGACGCTGAACATCGGAGCTTTGGTCCGTACGGAAGAAAACGATATGGAGTTTGCAATGGTCCAGGTTCCTTCCGTCATCCCGCGTATAGTTGAGCTTCCGCAGGATGAAGAGGGAAAAAGGGCCGTCATCCTTCTGGAGGAGATAATCGAGAGAAATATCGGAGGCCTGTTCCTGTCCTACAACGTGATCTGTGCCCATCCTTTCAGGGTCATGAGAAATGCCGACTTTACCATAGATGAGGATGAGGCTGACGATCTTCTTACCGAGATAGAGAAGAGACTGAAGCAGAGACAGCGCGGAGATGCCATCAGACTTGAGTGTGAATCAGGCATGGACAAAAGACTGCGCCGCATACTGCAGGACGAGCTCGAGGTGGGAGATGCCGATGTATACTACATCAACGGCCCGCTGGATCTGACTTTCCTGATGAAGATGTACGCGATGCCGGGATTTGAGCATCTCAAGGCAAAGAGTTATGAGCCGCAGTTCCCCAAGTACATGGAAAGAGATATCAATATTTTTGATCAGATAAAGGATCATGATATTTTGCTGTGGCATCCGTATGATTCTTTCACGCCTGTGGTGCGCTTCATACAGGAGGCGGCTCAGGACGCGGAGACCCTTGCCATCAAGCAGACACTCTACAGGGTGTCAGGTAACTCACCTATTATCAAGGCACTCGCTACAGCTGCTGAGAATGGTAAGCAGGTAACGGTGCTCGTTGAGCTCAAGGCAAGATTTGATGAGGAGAACAATATCATATGGGCCAAGATGCTTGAGAAAGCAGGCTGCCACGTCATATACGGACTGAAGGGACTGAAGACACATTCCAAGATCACTCTGGTGGTAAGAAGAGAAGAAGACGGGCTTCGCAGATATGTGCATCTCGGGACCGGTAACTATAACGACAGTACGGCAAAGCTTTATACGGATATAGGCTTCCTTACCTGCGCAGAGCCTTACGGCGAGGATGCAACGGCTGTATTTAATATGCTCTCGGGGTATTCAGAGCCTGCAGTCTGGAACAAGCTTTCCATCGCGCCGCTCTGGCTGAAGGACAGGTTCCTGTATCTCATTGGCCGTGAGACGGAAAATGCGCTGAACGGAAGAGAGGCACGCATCATAGCAAAGATCAATTCTCTCTGCGACAGGGATATCATTGAGGCACTGTACAAGGCATCATGTGCAGGAGTGAAGATCGACCTGATCATAAGGGGTATCTGTTCATTAAGACCCGGTATACCCGGGGTATCGGAGAATATCACCGTTCGTTCCATTGTCGGCACTTTCCTGGAGCACGCAAGGATCTTCTGGTTCCTGAATGAAGGCAAGGAAGAAGTGTACTGTGCATCTGCTGACTGGATGCCGAGGAATCTGGAGCGGAGAGTAGAGATACTGTTCCCGCTTGAGACACCGAGGATCGTCGAGAGTCTGAAGAGCATACTGAAGACACAGCTTGAGGACAATACCAAGGCAAGGATCATGAAAAGCGACGGTACATATGAGCGCATCACTCCGGGACGGAACACTCCGGTATGTGCGCAGGAGATATATATGAAGGAGGCCCTTGCTTTTGCCGCTGAGCGTGAGAAGGCCGTGAATGAGAGAGTATTTGTAGCAGAGGAGAAGAAATAATGAGTCCGGAGAAAAACATAAAGGCACTGGTGGATTATGGTATCAAGACCGGGCTGATCGATGAAGGAGAGAGGATCTATACTACCAACCTCATTCTGGATGTGATGGATCTCGATGAATATGATGTGGCAAAGAGTGCCGTGGAGATACGCAGCTACTCCAATACCGGAGAGGAGCTGGAGGAAGTACTGAAGGGACTCATAGATGATGCGGTATCCAGAGGGGTAATAGAGGATGATGCCATATCGAGGGATCTCTTTGATACGAAGCTTATGAACTGCCTCACCCCCAGACCATCTTACGTGAGAAAGAGATTTGAGGAACTGTACGCATCTTCGCCTTTACAGGCGACCGACTGGTACTACAGATTCTCATGCGACACGGACTATATCCGCCGCTACAGGATCAAAAAAGACATGAAGTGGAATACCGCCACTCCGTACGGTGAGCTCGATATCACGATCAATCTTTCAAAGCCGGAGAAGGATCCGAAGGCCATAGCAGCTGCGAAGAACGCACCGCAGTCTGCTTATCCCAAGTGCCAGCTCTGCGCTGAGAACGAGGGCTACAGGGGAAGGATGAACCATCCTGCAAGGGAGAATCACAGGATCATACCCATAGAGCTTTCGGGAGAGGATTTCTTCTTCCAGTATTCACCCTATGTTTACTACAACGAGCACTGCATAGTATTCAATAAGCGGCATGTCCCGATGAAGATAGACAAGGCATGCTTTGAGAAACTCTTTGATTTCATAAGACAGTTCCCGCACTATACAGTTGGTTCCAATGCGGATCTGCCAATAGTGGGCGGCTCCATACTTTCACACGATCACTTCCAGGGCGGAAGGTATGAGTTCCCCATGGCAAGGGCAGAGTACGTGGAGGAGTTCAGGATACCGGGATATGAGGATGTGGAAGCAGGCATCATCAAATGGCCGCTTGCAGTCATAAGGCTTCGCAGCGAAGACTATCACAGGATCATAGCTCTTGCCACACATATCCTTGATGCATGGCGAGGATATACCGATGAGGAGGCATATATCTTTGCTGAGACAGACGGAGAGCCTCATAATACGATCACACCTATAGCACGCAAGAGGGGAGATGTCTACGAGTTTGATCTTGCTCTGAGAAACAACATAACTACTGATGAATGTCCGCTGGGACTGTATCATCCTCACAATGATCTTCATCATATAAAGAAAGAGAACATCGGCCTGATAGAGGTCATGGGACTTGCCATACTACCCGCAAGACTCAAGACTGAGATGGCTCTTTTGAAGGATTACATACTTTCCGGAAAGGACATAGCAGGTGAGGAGGCAATATCGTCTCATGCGGAATGGGCGGTTGACTTTATGAAAAAGTATGGTAACATAAATGAGCAAAATGTCGACGGTATTCTGCGTGACGAGATAGGCCTGGTGTTCTCGCAGGTACTGGAGGACGCGGGAGTATACAAACAGACTCCTGAAGGGCTTGCAGCGTTTAAACGTTTTATTGATACATTATAGAACGTTGATATTTCTGTCTTACAAAGCATAATATGACTGCTGGCATATATATTGACAGCGGTTGAAATAAAGAAACCAAAGTACTTCTATGAAGGGAGAATTTTCATGAAAAAGGTAATGAAGAAGCTTGTAGCGCTTGCTCTTGTGGCTGTACTTCTCGTTACGACCGGCAACTTCGGCGCAACCAGGAAAGAAGCTCAGGCAGCAAACAACATGAGGGGAGTATGGCTCTCATTCATCGATCAGCAGCAGTTCTTAAGAGGCAAGGGCCAGGCTGACTATGATGCAGCATTCAGGTCAATCTGCCAGACAGCTGCTTCAAGAGGACTCAATGCGATATTCGTACATGTAAGAAGCCATAACGATGCGATCTATCCTTCAAAGATCTATCCCTGGAGCTCACAGATGCTCTACGGAGTGGACCCCGGATTTGATCCCCTTGCAGATATGGTAAAGATAGCTCACGAGAACGGACTTCAGATCCACGCCTGGATCAATCCTTACGGTTACAGGAATAAGATGATCTGCGGAGATCCTTCACTTGCTACGAACGACAACATCGTTGCAGGCGTAAATGAGATCCTCAATAACTATGCGGTAGACGGCATCCACTTCGATGACTATTTCCCGCCTATAGGTTCTGCAAATATCAACTCTATGGTATCACGTGTGCATCAGGCATGCGCAGCCAAGGGTAAGGTGTTCGGTATAGCTCCTCAGGGCAATATCCAGAACTGCCTCGCAGCAGGCGCTGATGTCAGAACATGGCTTTCAACACCCGGCTATGTAGACTATATCGCACCTCAGATCTACTGGACAGACAACTACGGCGGAGCAGGCACTAACCCTATGTCCACAACAAGGCTTAATGCATGGAAGGCTCTGAACACTGCAGGTATCCCGATGTATGTCGGTATGGCTCTTTACAGATCAGGATCTCCTTCAACAGCTGATCCCGGATGGACTCTGAACAACAACAACCTTGCAAAGCAGAGCTCATATGCACAGAGCATTGGTTACACAGGATATATCCTGTACAATACTGCTTCAATCATGGCACCTAATGCATTCCAGCAGCAGGAGCTTGCACAGCTGAAGTAATTCGTAATATACGGATCTTGCACCCCGACCGGATCACCACCGGTTGGGGTGTTTTAGACTAAAAAAGAAAGGGTGATGAAATGGACTACAACGAACTGAGCAGACTGGCAGAAGAAGCCAGAAAGAATTCATACTGTGTTTATTCCAACTTTGCCGTAGGCGCAGCTCTGCTCACGAAAGACGGTAAAGTATATACGGGATGCAATATAGAAAATGCCTCATATCCGGCAGGTATCTGTGCAGAACGCACGGCGTTTTGCAAAGCGGTGAGCGAAGGTGAGAGGGAATTTAAAGCCATAGCCATTGCAGGCGGTCCGGCAGGAGAGGCTCCGGATGATGCATATCCCTGTGGAGTATGCAGACAGTTTATGAACGAGTTCGTGGAGGGCGACAGCTTCGAGGTACTTGTAGTCCATAAAGACCTCAGCTGCTCGGTGCATACTCTCGGAGAATTGCTTCCTCATTCCTTCGGTCCGAAGTCCTTGAAAAAATGACGGGTATGTGATATTTTATTAAAACTATCCCCTTTTTTATCCTATGAGACAGAGACGCAAAGAGAAAAAACATTTCACGAGAAAGATCATAGCGATCGTATTCACGGTGCTTGTTTTCGCGATGACGGCAAGCTTTTCAAGTACTGCCACGGCGACCGTTATGGACAGTGATGTCATATTCGTCAATGAGGACGGCAGCAGAGTGGCAGTGGATAAATCCGAGCTCCTCAATACAGAGGAGGCTCTGAAGGATATGTCCAAAGAGAACGTATCTTTGGAAGATGCCGAGCTGGATAAGATAGCAGAGACTTCGAAAAAGGCTGCAGAGGATTTTAAAAGAAGAAACTCATCAGGAAGTTCCGATACTTCCGATATCACTATAGTAGATAAGGACGGCAAGTCTTATACACCTACGTTTGATGATGACTGGGCACTGATGCTAATCAACAAGGATCACCCCATACCCGATGACTATACTTTCGAGCTTGCGACCATCACCGGTTCTGTCAAGGTCGATGTCAGAGCGGCATCCTCACTCGTAGAGATGATCAAGCAGGCCAGATCCGAAGGGATAGGTCTCTATGTTGCTTCCCCGTACAGAGATCTGGAGCGTCAGACCTATGTCTTTAACAGAAAGGTAAAGTCATATACGGATCAGGGTTATTCTGAGGAAGAGGCATATGACCTTGCGGCTGAGACCGTCGCACCTCCCGGCACTTCTGAGCATCAGGTCGGCATGGCAGTGGATCTGATAGCTTCAGGATATAAGGAACTCGATGAGGGATTTGCAAATACGGACGGAGGCAGATGGCTTGCCAAGAACGGGCCTGATTACGGCTGGCTTCTCAGATACCCCAAGGGTAAGGAAGATATCACGGGTATAGAGTTTGAGCCCTGGCATTACAGATATGTAGGAGTGGATGCCGCAAAGGAGATCACAAGGCTCGGCATCACACTGGAGGAATATGACGAGATGATCGGTCTGGTGGATTCGGATGAATAGATACACACTTTTAAAGAAAGACGGAAGAGCAAAAAGAGGGCGTCTGGAAACGGTACATGGTACTGTAGAGACGCCCGTTTTCATGAATGTGGGAACGGTAGGGGCCATAAAGGGCGCGGTATCTACAGAGGATCTCAAGGAGATAGGCTGTCAGATAGAGCTCTCCAACACCTATCACCTGCATGTACGTACCGGAGACGAGACAATAAAGAGGCTCGGTGGATTGCATAAATTCATGGTATGGGACAGGCCCATACTGACGGATTCCGGCGGATTTCAGGTCTTTTCTCTTGCAGGACTTCGCAAGATAAAGGAAGAAGGAGTGACCTTTGCCTCTCATATAGACGGACACAAGATCTTCATGGGACCCGAAGAGAGCATGCAGATACAGTCAAATCTGGGCTCGACGATAGCCATGGCTTTTGACGAGTGTCCCGATGCACGCTCCGACAGGCAGTATGTGGAGGAATCGGTACACCGTACTGAGAGGTGGTTAGTTCGATGCAAGGCTGAGATGGACAGACTCAATGCCCTGCCGGATACGCTGAACAGACAGCAGATGCTTTTTGGCATCAATCAGGGAGCCGTATTTGATGACATTCGTATAGAAAATGCGGATCTGATAGCCAAGATGGATCTGGACGGCTATGCCATAGGAGGTCTCGCCGTAGGTGAGACACATGAGGAGATGTACCATATCCTTGATGTGACCGTACCTCATCTGCCTGAGGACAAGCCGGTGTATCTCATGGGAGTGGGCACTCCCGTAAATATAGTTGAAGCAGTGTACAGGGGAGTGGATTTCTTTGACTGCGTCTATCCTTCGAGGAATGCACGACACGGACAGCTCTATACCCACAGAGGCAAGTTTAATATAAAGAACGCGGCATACACCGAGGATATGCGTCCCATAGAAGAGGGCTGCAACTGCCCGGCCTGTCGTAAATACAGCAGAGCTTATATCAGGCATCTGATCAAAGCGGGAGAGATGCTCGGACTGAGGCTGTGTGTCCTGCATAATCTTTACTTCTACAACCATCTGATGCAGGAGATAAGAGATGCAATAGATGAGGACAGATATGAGAGCTTCAGGTCTGATTTCATAGCAGGATACTCCGACGGAAACGCCTGATCAGAGGCCGTTTTAGTCTACATAAACACAGTTTTTTTACCTGCAAGCTGCAGTTAAAATGCAGGAAATAATGCAAAGAGTCAACATATTATGTTAAGCAAATGTTAAATATGCAGGAATTACAGCAATGTGCTTGTATTTTGCGGAATAATACATTATAGTGTACAGCAGTAAGACAAAGGAGGAATTGAAATGTTTTGTAGCAAATGTGGTGCTCAGGTTGAAGACGGAGTAAAGTTCTGCCCTAACTGTGGTGCGGATCTTTCCCAGAGCACGGAACAGACATATGAAAGAGTGGAAGGAGAGACAGTTAATATGAATGAAACACAGAGCACAAATATGACCGGAGCAGCTAACGATAGGAATATCGTGCTTGCTATCATCCTTACTATCATTACATGCGGCATCTACGGCATTTACTGGATGTATGTACTGAATGAGGATATCAACAAGCTTTCAGATCATCCCGAGGCAACATCCGGCGGTCTTGTAATACTGTTCACAATCATCACCTGCGGTATCTACGGTCTGTACTGGTACTACAAGATGGGTGAGAGAGTAGAGGAGATCAGGGCAAAGAAAGGCCTGCCCAACGGTTCTTCTGCAGTCCTGTTCCTGATACTCGGCATCTTAGGTCTCGGTATCGTGAACTACTGCATCATGCAGAGCAATATCAATCAGGCGGTTGCATAAAGCAGGAAATGCCGGCTGACAAAGCTAAGAAAATAAGGACACTTGCTGTTGCAGCAGGTGTCCTTGTCATATACGGGATCTTTGTGAGGGTAACCGGGATCGCGATCCCCTGTGTCTTTCACCGTATCACGGGACTGCAGTGTCCGGGCTGCGGCTCTACACGTATGCTTAGCGCAATACTCAGACTTGATCTCAAAGGAGCGTATGATGCCAATCCTTTCCTGCTAGTGACATCGCCCTTTCTTGCATTCGAGGTGATATACGAATTCATACTTCCTCATGACAACCTGCGGTTCAAAAGAGTGAACAACGTCCTGCTCATCATTTATTGTGCGGCTCTTATCATTTTCGGCATACTGAGAAACCTGCCTGCACTCAGAGCAATCATACCTTGATAAAATCACTTTGTATGTGTATGATATATAGGCATTTTAATGTGAGCAATCATTAAGGAGGAACACAGACAGTATGGGTATTTTATTGAGCGCAGGCGGCGCGATGGGCGGCAGTACTGGAAGCATGGTCGTTACCGTGGTGTATATAGTTGCGATCATCGCATTTCTTTATTTCATAATGATAAGACCTCAGAAGAAGGAGCAGGGCAGGGTGAAGGATATGCTGTCATCTCTTGAGGTCGGTGATACAGTCTGCACTACCAGCGGTTTCTACGGCATCATCATAGATATCCCCGATGAGTCTACGGTTGTGGTTGAGTTCGGTAACAACAAGAACTGCCGAATTTCCATGAAGAAGGAAGCCATAGCACAGGTGGAAAAGCCTGAAGAGCCTGCAGAAACAGACAGTAAGAAGAAGTAAAAACTCAGAACATGATCAGACCGTCTTATCTGCAGGGAAAGCAAGGCTTACTGCAGATGTTGCGGTCTGAACTTATATTCATTAGGAGATATTATGGATTACAATATAGGCGTGATAAGAGGAGACGGCATAGGACCGGAGATCGTCGGTGAGGCGGTCAAGGTACTCGATGCCGTTTCGTCAAAGTATGGATTCGGACTGAAGTATACCGAGATAGATATGGGCGGCTGCTCCATAGACAAGCACGGGGTACCGCTGACTGATGAAGCGATAGCTGCGGCGAAGGCTTCGGATGCTGTACTCATGGGCTCGATAGGCGGAGATGCGAAGACGTCGCCATGGTATAAGCTGGAACCGTCGAAGAGACCCGAAGCAGGACTTCTCGGTATCAGAAAGGCACTGAATCTTTTTGCAAATCTTAGACCCTCGACTCTTTACAAAGAGCTCAAGGCGGCATGTCCGCTTTCGGAAGCTACGGCTGACAAAGGGTTTGATATTATGATGGTACGCGAGCTCACCGGAGGACTCTATTTCGGAGAAAGATATACCAAGGAGATAGACGGCCTGCAGACTGCAGTCGATACGCTGTCATACAACGAGAGCGAGATCAGAAGGGCAGCAGTGAAGGCTTTTGATATTGCAGGGAAAAGGGATAAGAAGGTCACGCTCGTTGACAAGGCAAATGTGCTGGACTCATCGAGACTCTGGAGGAGTGTGACACAGGAAGTGGCAAAGGACTATCCGGATGTGACTTTCGAGACTATGCTCGTAGATAACTGTGCGATGCAGCTTGTGAAGGATCCTTCGCAGTTTGACGTAGTGCTCACCGAGAACATGTTCGGAGACATACTCTCGGATGAGGCTGCTATGATCACGGGTTCCATAGGTATGCTTCCCAGCGCATCACTCAATGACACGAAGTTCGGACTGTATGAGCCTTCAGGCGGATCGGCTCCCGACATTGCAGGACAGAACATCGCCAATCCTATAGCAACAATACTATCTGCAGCGATGATGCTGCGCTACAGTCTGGATCAGGACAAGGCAGCAGATGCGATCGGGGAGGCGGTAAAGCGTACGCTTGCTGACGGAGTGCGGACACGCGACATCATGTCCGAAGGATGTGAGTGCGTATCCACATCAGGCATGGGAGACGCGATAGTAGAAAGACTCTAGTTTATTATTAAGATACGGCGTCAGGTCTGCTGCGTATTTTTTCGAGCAACCGCCAGCGCACATCTGAGCTAATCGTCACGCGTTACTAACTTCAAAGAAAATGTCGATAAATCTCCATTTTCATTTCAGTAAGTAACAGCGGACGCTGGCGGAACGTCCAGTGGACGTTTCGCGGGTGCGGTTTGATGGGCTATGCACATCAGCACCCCGGGACCCCGGTGCCAGACACGCATGGCGTGTCTATGCGGCACTCAAAATATGCCAAAGGGCATATTTTGCTCCGAAAAAACACATCCGCAGCCCATCCGCCTCACATAGCGTGCATAATATACAGCGTGATGGAATATAGATAATTATATAATGAGAGGAGATATGTAGATGTTAAGTGACAACGTGAAACTGGGAGATGAGCACGCCCCACACAGGAGCCTGTTCAACGCACTGGGCTTTACCGGTGACGAGATGAAGAAGCCCATGATCGGTATCGTAAGCTCATACAACGAGATAGTCCCCGGTCATATGAACATAGACAAGATAGTCGAAGCAGTAAGGCTCGGCGTGGCAGAAGCAGGCGGCATGCCCGTAGTATTTCCGGCTATAGCAGTATGCGACGGAATAGCAATGGGACACATCGGCATGAAATACTCACTCGTGACGCGCGACCTCATAGCAGACTCCACAGAGTGCATGGCAAGAGCCCATCAGTTTGACGCCCTCGTCATGGTACCCAACTGCGACAAGAACGTTCCCGGACTTCTCATGGCAGCAGCGAGGGTAAATGTCCCGACAGTATTCGTATCCGGCGGCCCGATGCTCGCAGGACACGTACACGGCAAGAAGACATCACTTTCCTCAATGTTCGAGGCAGTCGGTGCAAAGAAAGCCGGAAAGATAGACGAAGAAGAGCTCCGCTACTATGACGAGCATACCTGCCCTACCTGCGGCTCATGCTCCGGCATGTACACGGCAAACTCCATGAACTGCCTCACCGAGGCAATAGGCATGGGACTTCGCGGCAACGGTACGATACCGGCTGTATACTCCGCGAGACTTAGACTTGCCAAGATGGCAGGCTACGCCGTGATGGATATGTTAAAGAAGAACATCAGGCCCAGAGACATCATGACAAAGGAAGCCTTCATGAACGCCCTTGCCGTGGATATGGCTCTCGGATGCTCCACCAATACCATGCTGCATCTGCCGGCTATAGCCCATGAAGCAGGCGTGGAGCTTGATATGCAGATAGCAAACGAAGTATCCGACAGGACACCGAACCTCTGCCACCTCGCACCCGCAGGACATACCTATATGGAAGATCTGAACGAAGCAGGCGGCGTCTATGCAGTAATGAACGAGCTGTCAAAGAAAAACCTGCTCAACCTCGACTGCATGACAGTTACGGGACATACGGTGGGAGAGAATATAAAAGACGTAAAGAACAGAGATACCGAAGTGATACGTCCCATAGACGATCCCTTCATGAAGGAAGGCGGCATAGCTGTCCTCAAAGGAAATATTGCACCAGATACCGGAGTGGTGAAGCGCTCCGCAGTGGTGCCTGAGATGATGGTACACGAAGGACCGGCAAGAGTATTTGACTGCGAAGAAGATGCGATCAAGGCAATCTACGGAGGAGAGATCCATCCCGGAGATGTGGTAGTTATAAGATACGAGGGACCCAAAGGCGGACCGGGTATGAGAGAAATGCTCAACCCCACATCAGCCATTGCAGGTATGGGACTCGGAGAGTCGGTTGCTCTTATTACCGACGGCAGATTCTCGGGTGCTTCAAGAGGTGCTTCCATAGGACACGTATCACCTGAGGCAGCAGTGGGCGGCCCCATCGCGCTTATCGAAGAAGGCGACATCATCAAGGTGGATATACCGAACAACGCACTGAACGTGGATGTATCGGATGAGGTCCTGGCTGAGAGAAAGAAGAACTGGAAGCCCAGAGAGCCCAAGGTAAAGGATGGCTATCTTGCACGCTACGAGAAGATGGTAACAAGCGGCAACCGCGGAGCGGTGCTTGAGATCTGAGCGTTATAAATTGGAGGAAGAATAAATGGAATTGACTGGTTCCCAGATAGTAGTAGAGGTTCTTAAAGAAGAGGGGGTGGATACCGTCTTCGGATATCCCGGAGGCACCATCCTGAATATATACGACGAGCTCTATAAGCACAGAGATGAGATACACCATGTGCTGACAAGCCACGAGCAGGGCGCAAGCCACGCAGCTGACGGATATGCAAGAAGCACGGGCAAGGTCGGAGTATGTATGGCAACGTCCGGTCCCGGTGCCACAAACATCGTCACAGGTATAGCAACGGCATATATGGACTCTGTACCTCTGGTGGCCATCACCGCAAATGTCGGCATCAGCCTGCTCGGCAAAGATACCTTCCAGGAGGTTGATATAGTTGGCATCACAATGCCCATCACAAAGCACGGCTTCATAGTAAAGGACGTGACAAAGCTTGCAGATACATTAAGACGGGCTTTCAAAATAGCGCGCTCCGGAAGGCCCGGTCCTGTGGTAGTGGATATCACAAAGAACGCCACGGCCGAGACATGCGAATTCACTTCGAAGAAGCCGGAGATACCCGAGAGGAAGAAGTTCGACCGCTACACCAAAGAAGACCTGAAGGCTGTGGCAAAGATCATAAACAAGAGCAAGAAACCCTTCATCTATGTAGGCGGAGGTGCGGTGATATCAGGTGCTGCAGAAGAAGTGAAGCAGCTGGCAGAAAAGATAGATTCTCCCGTATGTGATTCACTGATGGGCAAGGGAGCAGTATCTGCTGACAATCCCTACTACACCGGCATGATAGGAATGCACGGTACCAAGGCGTCGGATAAGGGAGTCGCAGAGTGCGACATGTTGCTTGCACTTGGAGCGAGGTTCTCAGACAGAGTGGTCGGCAATGCCAAGGCTTTTGCAAGCAAGGCAAAGATAGTCCATATAGATATAGATGATGCCGAGATAAATAAGAACATCCCTACGGATGCGCATATAGTCGGAGATATGAAGGATGTGCTTACAGACCTCCTGCCGCTTCTTGACAAGGCGGATCACAAAGAATGGATGGATCACATCGCAGGATATAAGAAAGACTATCCGCTGACATATCCTCAGGATAAGCTTACATGCCAGTATTTCCTTGAAAGGCTTGATGCCCTCACCGGATCGGATGCCATTGTATCCACGGATGTCGGACAGCATCAGATGTGGACCGCACAGTTCTACAAGTTCAGAAAGCCGAGACAGCTCCTGACTTCCGGAGGACTCGGTACGATGGGCTACGGCCTCGGAGCCTGCATAGGTGCGAAATTCGGCAATCCCGACAGGACCTGTGTGAACATAGCCGGAGACGGATGCTTCCGTATGAACCTGAACGAGCTGATGACAGCTGCAAGGAACAGACTTCCCATCATAGAAGTCGTGATAGACAACAGAGTGCTCGGCATGGTACGTCAGTGGCAGACACTTTTCTATGACAAGAGGTACTCCAATACCGTGCTCGAGGATGAGACTGACTACTGCAAGGTAGCTGAAGCAATGGGCTGCAAGGCTTACAGGATAACGAAGAAGGAAGAGGCAGATGAGGTGATAAAGAAGGCACTTGCATCGGATGTGCCGGTCCTCATCGATGTCGTGATCAACGAAGACGACAAGGTATTCCCGATGGTTGCTCCGGGCGGAGCCATAGCCGATGCCTTCGATGAAGCGGATCTTAATAATAAATGAGTATCCAGGAATTATATGAAGACAATATAAATGAATACCTTGATGTGGTGGGCACGGATATAGCGGAAGATATGTCACGTATGTATTTCCGCGGGATCGCCTGCCATGACGATCTTGATGACACTCTGAAGGCGGCACTTATATGGGAGCTGAAATCAGTCGAAAAGCCGGAGGATACAGAGTCGGAGATCGTCTGTGTCTTTCAGGAGGATTCAGAGGGCCTGATAGCTGCTCTTGAAGAATACAGCAAAAGGATCGGTGATGATAAAGTAGCCAGATCCTTTTTCGAACTTTCCGATATAGACGAAACAAGAGAGATAGTGTTTGCTGACAGCGGCTTTGATATGTCGACGGCAGAGAGCAGGGAGATAAAGATACCTCTTGGTAAACTGAGGACTTTATCGATGCTTAAGGATAAAGTGCCGAAGTATATCAAAAGTCTTTCCGAGATCGATAATGACCAGTTTAATCAGGGCATGATAAGGATCATGTTCAACAAAAACGTAGGTGCTCTGGATGATATGTGTTATCTGTCAAAGGAATGGTATGATCAGGAGACTTCATCCTGCGTTATAACCGATGGCAAGGTCAACGGCTTTTTCCTGGTACACAGATATCCCTCCGGGATACTGGTGCCGGTCCTTTTATATGCAGCCGGACCGTACAGCAAGTATGACCTGCTGTATATGATGAGACATTCCATCAATTCCGCTCTTGCTGCCTATCCTGATGATACCATGGTAAGTATACGCAGAAGAAACGATAAGGTGAGAGCACTTGCAACAAAGCTTTTCCCTGATGAAAAGGGCAGCACCGTCATATCGGGACAACGTATTGAATAAACAGGATCAAAGGAAAACAGATTTATGAACTGGGAACCTCTTTTTATATCTGATGTGATCTTGGATACGATCGCATTGGTGATCATAATAGTACTGGCGATAAATACGATCCATGACATGCATATCACAGAGATCAGGATGTTCTTTGGTATGTGTGTCTCTACCGTGTTCCTTGCTTTATGGGATTCGGCAAAGTATATCTATTTTATGGTGCCGACCCATCAGACCTGGCTGGAAGATGTATATATCACGCTTACCAACCCTCTGACGGCCATAGTGTCTCTTGTCATAGTCGTACAGTGGCTCCTGTTTGTAGAGTATTCCCTTCATCAGAGTAAGGATCTGATCAGGCGCAGATTCACGCGAGTACTGATACCCTTTTTCATATCGACTGCAGTTGA
>JAEEGO010000040.1 GCA_016280355.1 Lachnospiraceae bacterium
CGCCCTGAGGATCTGCCGGCCTGTTGGCCATGTTCAGATCGGATAAAGCGCTGTAAAGATCGGATGCCGTCACATGATCGATGTTACTAAGCTTCACAGAGTGGCTCCTCGCTATCTCTGCCGCGGCATTCAGCCCGAAGACCCCATTCTTATGGTCTTCGATCTCTTTATCTATCCTTTCAAGATGCGCCTGCTTCTGTTCTTCATCAAAGTTTTCGTTTTGCATGACCTCCTGTTTGACTGCCTCATACTCTTCCGGTCCCTTTGACAGAGTGTTCGAATTGCCTGAGCGTGCCACTGTCAGTCCCTTCACGCTTACGCTGTTCGGATTGTACTCTGCTATATCCTCTATTCCGTCGATCGGTACATCTGAAAGGACGAAATTCTCAGTGGAGTCAGAATAAGCTCCTTTCTTATCCTTATCACTAAGCTCTGACTGATCAGGTACCAACAGTCTGCTGTAGGCCAGAGCTCCGAACCCGGTGTTGCCGAAAAGCATGAAATCAGTAAAACATTCACTGTCTTTATCTATGGTGGGTGCGACCTTATCGGCTATCCCGTCGAGGGTTCCTCTCATGAAATCGTCGACACTGATATCATCGTTCGATGAAAAAGCATCAAGACAGGTCTTATCAATACCGTCCAGCGCCTTCTGATAGGCTGCTATTATCGGATCGTAAAACGCATTGTTGGATTCATCTTCATAGACACTATTCTTTTTGATCTCATGAAGCTGATATATGTGTGCAGATAAAGAATCCCGCATAAGCTGCTGTACAAACTGAAGATCCTCTTCGTTTATCCTCTGTCCGTTTTCATTGATAAGTCCCATATCTCCTCCTCGATGCCGTATGCATCCCTGATGTCCTATACTTCTATATACAGATGGTTCTGCGAAATCAGCCTGATGATCAAATAAAAAACCCGGGATCCTGATGAAGGATCCCGGGGAAAGAAGCGTATATCCGCTCAGATGAAATCCGAAAGATCCCGGCCCTCCTCGAAGGAGAGACACCTGTCGAGCGCTTTTTTTATCCGCTTTCGGACCGCATTCTCGGTGATGCCAAGGCTCTGTGCTATCTCTGCCACACTGAGCTCCAGACCGTAACGCATGGAAAGCAGCTCCCTCTCATCGGCTTTAAGCATGGACAAAAGCCTTGCCGCCTCCCTATTGGCGTCATCCCTGAATATCCCGTACTCGTCCTCGTGAGAAAGGATGCTCTGCTCCGTATCCTCATCAAGAGCCTCCGAAAGACGTACGCTGCTGCTCGTCATATAGTTGGTGGTGAGGTTTCTGGCTATGGTACAAAGCCAGGTCCTGACTCCCGCTTTTGCAGGGTCATAGGAGTCATAGTGCGTATACGCGTTCAGAAAAGTCTGACTGCAAAGATCCTCTGCAGTCTCCTTATGCAGCACGCGCATATAGATGTAGTTGTATATATACGAAAAGTTCTCGCTGTATACCTGCTCGAAAGACTTGCTTTCAGCCCCCAACTACGCTCCCCCCGACAATGAAATGATGCTTAAGGATAGCATAATGGGGTTTCTATATATGTCATAACTGTGTCACAAGGTGTCGTCTTTTCCTTATTTTACGAGGAATACCTCTGCGTGGCGAAGACCGAAGATCGTGGCTTCCTCGTGGGTATCCATGAATATATCTATCTTCTTGCCCTTTATGGCACTCCCAGTATCCTCGGCGGTATATACGTGACCGTTGATCATCACTTTGGAGCCGTATGGTATGATGTTCGGATCCACCGCTATGGTCCTGCCTGTCTGAGCCCTTGTCCTGGTGGCTGTGATCCCGTCTGTCTTGCCGCAGCACTGGATGCAGGCATCATAGGCCGTAAGGGTAAAGGTCCCCAGGCTCAGCTTCTCCATGTCGGAGCTCTCAAAGCTGTCTATACTCTCCTTAAGCCCCGGGAAGAAGCCCGACATATAGTTCCAGTCATCACTGCCCCTTCCTGTGCCGTAGCTGCTCTCTCCGGCAGCATCATCGCTGTCCCTGCCGCTCTTCAGCTTGTCAAAGACCGATCCGAAGATCCGTTCTGCCTTCTGTTCCTTCTCATCCGTCCCTTTTCTCCATGAATATGAAGATCCTCTGCGATCTGAGGTCTGATATCTTGCGGCCGATTCCTTCCCGGTATTGGCCGTCGTCACCACTCTGTCACCATCATCATAATCAGAGGGAGATCTCACTATATTATCCTCGATCCTGGAGCCGTACTTCTTCTCCATCTCGTCCTCATTCTCTTCGGACACTCTGGCAAGAGCCACTATCCTGTCGTCCACATATTCCGAAGAGTCCTGCCCTGAAAGAGCTGCCATCTCGGCGAGCCTGGCATCCGCCGCATCTCCTCCCTGACTGTCTGCGAGCCTTGCGAACTCCTCCAGTCTGGAGCCTCCGCCTGTTAAAGGCTCATCCGTATCCCATGCCTCCTCATCAGATGAGTCCGCATCGATCACCGGCTCGCTCTCGGGATCGCTGTCGGTGATGCCTGCCTCCGCCTCGGCATCCTTTACCAGAGCCGCAAAATCAGAGAGCCTCCCCGTGGCATTGCCCGATACGGTCTTCCCTGTTTTTCCCGCCTTGCTTTCTCCCGCAGTATCAGAAGGCAAGGCGGGTAGTGCGGTCTCCTTCGTTTTCTGTGATGCCCCGGTGTATGCAGCCTCCATGCGTTTGGCCGCCCCTGCTATGACAGAAAGCCGTCGTGAAGAAGGCTTTTCCTGCACACTTGCAGCGCCGGTCTTGGCCGGAGCCGTCTGCGTCTTGGCCGGAGCTGTCTGCGTCTTTGCCGGAGCTGTCTGTGTCTTGGCCGGAGCCGTCCCGGTCCGGCCGGCATCCGGTGCATCCGCCTCGGCATCAAGAGTACGGACCATATCGGAAAACTCCTCAAGCCTCCCGGCCGCCAGAGCATACTCCGTGCCCGACATGACAGTGAGCCCGGCTGACATTATGAATGCCGCAGCAAAGCAGCATGACTTTTTCAGGCGACTCTTATTCAACGCTCCTAGAATGCTGCCCTTATCTCATACAGACCCGATCCGTCTGAAGGTACATACTTTATCAGGGTATCGCCCACTGCGACCCATTCACCCACTCTCAGATTGTCGGTATTGGTATCCATCCAGCTGGAGTAGATCGCATGAGCGACCTTGTCACCCGAGCGGCTCACACAGTACATCATGGCACGCAGCACCTGGTAATCATAATAAGCCATGCTGCTCCACTCGCCGGCATTTCCCGTCATCTCCTTTTCGTCTCCCGCCAGAGGCGTGCAGACCTGCACCGTATATCCGTTGAAGTCCGGATTCTTGTACATCGCGAGTCTTTTTGTTTTCTTCCTCTCCGTGTTGTTGTTGACCACAGAGTAGAGCGCGATATGGGTGCTGTATACCGATATCACCCTCCAGCCGTGCAGATCCGATGTCAGCTTGTCCTGAGCCTTCTTCATGACGGGGATCATCCCCTCGAAATCGCCTGCGGCGTCGGCCGTGAGCCAGCTGTTACGGGCCGGGATCCACACGCCGAGAATGTTGTATGCCTGTGCCCAGAATCCGTATTTGTTCACATAGAACCCGTCAGCCGTATAACCGTCCGTCAGGTATGTTCCGTCCGGCAGCACATAGGTCATCACACCGTCTATGCCCGAGGGCATCCATGTACCCTTGACCCCGGTCCTTACGGCAGCATCTGCGCTCTCCGGTGTGAATGAGAGCAGTATCGCAAACGAGAGTACGATAGCTGTCAGCATCTTTCCTGTTCTTTTTGTCCTCATATCCTTTGTTTCCTCCCTGTTTCAGACTCCATATCCTCCACGAACATGTCCCGGTCCAGCCACATCTTTCCTCTCCTGTGACATACCGCCCCGTCCAGTCCGTACATTGACAATGTGTGTATCAGATCCGACCTCAGATTCTGAAGATATGATCTGCTCTTTTCCACGGGCTTGTCCTCCTCCCACAGATAATCGCTCATCCTCTCGGTGCGAAGCATGGCTCCCTTCATCTGAAGCAGCAGTACGAGGAGCTCCGATGTCTTCCTGTATGCAAAATGCACCGGCCTGCCGTCGATATATACTTCAGACGGCTCTCCTCTCACGCTTATCACCGGAAGCTCCGACTGTACCGGATACAGCAGATTGCCAAGCTCACTCTCCAGCTTCTCTTCCGTGAGCGGCAGACAGATATACCCGCTCGCATGTATACGTATGGCCTCTTCCATAAGACGCCGGTCAGACGATACGAATATCAGGTTCACCCCGGGTATCATTGCCGTGAGTGATTTCGCCATGGCAAGCTCTTCCTCCGATCCGTCAGAGCGTAAGAACACTACCTGATAGATATGACCGTTCGCAAAGCTTAGCATATCATCCGGATCATCGAATCCATGTATCCTGTCCCCGGTGTGCAGTCGCTTAAGCATATCAGCGACGGCTTTTCCGGTGTCACCTGCCCTGTCATATACTAGTATGGTCTTCAATCTGCCTTCTGTCCTTTATTCTCACTGACTCCTGCCACAGCGTCCTCCTGCTCCGTCTCCTCCGGCTCCTCTTCCTTGTCCTTCAGTACTCTCATACCGGCCTTCTTTACCACTTCCTTGCAGTAGTCGTCCCATGTCTCCTTGCGTCCCTCCAGGAATTTCTTTACGGCGGGATCATTCTTGAGATCTCCTATCACTGCCTTATAGGCAGCGGAGGTCCTCATATAGCTTATCCTCTCATCACCTGAGAGAGGCGGCTTTGATGCATCGCCGCTTTCTCCTGTCTTCACGGGGATCTTCAGCGCTGCCTTTCTGCTCTCTGCCGCATATACCCTGTCGGTGTATTCGTCGAGCCATTTCCTGTATTCAGTGTATCCTCCGTTTTGTATCTTCTCCTGCAGCAGGAGCTCCTCCAGCTTCCACACGGCATCCACCGAATCGAGCTCTTCCTTCATCCGCTCTCTCATGGCCTCCAGATCCTTGCCTGCGAGTCTCTTCTTTCCGTGGTTCACTACATCCACGAATTCATTTGCAGCCTTCTCCTTGTCCCTGGCGAAGTTTTCCGGATTCACCTGATCGAGAAGAGAGGACAGATACAGATTGAAGGCATCTCTCTTTTCCGATTCGGTCATTTCGGCTTTATTGCCCGACACCCGGCGCTCCAGCAGCCCCTCACAGTATTCATCTATGATATCCTGCAGGACTTCATTGCGGTAGGTCACCCTGAGCCTTTTCTGTGCGGTCTCTTCGCTGTTCATGCTGATACTGCCTTCAGCGAATATATCATTTTCCGATATCACGGTGTGCTCCTTCGTAAAGTCGATCACCGTTTTGTACATCCTGTATTTCGTTGCCTGTTCGGGCTTAAGGGTGGGAAGTACTTCATCGTGCATCCTGATCTCTACCAGGATATCTCCAAGCAGCTCGTTGTCTTTTGCCATGGTCATCCTGGACTCCACACTCTTCCAGTAGCCCTCATTCCTCTTTGAGGTATCACCTGCCAGCTTTCTGGCTCCGGCAAGCTCATAGAGCTTTGTAATCGCAGGCTTCACCGCTGCTATCCTGGCTCGTATTTCCTCAATATGCTCCCTGATCTCAGCGGGCGTCCTCTCTATGCCGTACTTCTTTTCCAGCTCCAGCAGAGCGTTCTCGTAGGAGCTGTTCGAAGGATCGAATATTGCTCCCGCCTCTATGCTCTCCTTTTTCTCGGCCTCGGTTGCTTCCTTCAGCTGTATCTCTCCGGACTCTGTGAGCACTGTCCTGTATTCCCTGTAGAGATAGTCCTTTGCATACTGGTCTGCCATATTCATAAAGGCTTCTATCACTGTCCGGTCCAGCTCACCGTTCTCATAGTCCA
>JAEEGO010000041.1 GCA_016280355.1 Lachnospiraceae bacterium
CAAGAAGGAAGAAGCCGAAGAGGTAAAAAAACAGGTTGCCGATCACGGAGAAAAGATATCAAAACTTGACAAGGAACAAAGCGAAGCAGCTGCAAGACTGCAGGAGATAATGTATGTCATTCCCCAGATGATAGACGAGACTGTGCCCATAGGAAAGGATGATTCCGAGAACGTAGAGATACAGAAGTACGGGGATCCTGTGGTGCCTGACTATGAGATACCCTATCACACCGACATCATGGAGAGCTTGAACGGCATAGATCTGGATGCAGCCAGGAGAGTAGCGGGCAACGGATTCTATTATCTTCTGGGAGATATAGCGAGACTCCACTCCGCAGTGATCACTTATGCCAGAGACTTTATGATAGACAGGGGCTTCACCTATGTGATACCTCCCTTCATGATACACGGAAACGTGGTACAGGGAGTGATGAGTTTCCCCGAGATGGAAGCGATGATGTACAAGATAGAAGGAGAAGATCTTTACCTGATAGGTACATCGGAGCATTCGATGATAGGAAGGTTCATAGACCAGCAGATACCGGAAGATCAACTGCCTCTGACTCTCACCTCATACTCACCGTGCTTCAGGAAAGAAAAGGGAGCACACGGAGTAGAGGAAAGAGGAGTGTATCGTATACATCAGTTTGAAAAACAGGAGATGATAGTCGTCTGTAAACCTGAAGAATCAAAAGAATGGTACGACAAACTCTGGCAGAATACAGTGGATCTTTTCAGATCCATGGAAATACCGGTACGGACTCTTGAATGCTGCTCCGGAGATCTTGCAGATCTTAAATGTAAGTCATGTGACGTGGAAGCCTGGAGTCCCAGACAGAAGAAGTATTTCGAAGTGGGAAGCTGCTCAAATCTCGGAGATGCACAGGCAAGAAGACTGCGTATCCGCGTGAAAGGAGAAAATGGCAACTATCTTGCACATACACTTAACAATACGGTGGTAGCACCACCCAGAATGCTTATAGCTTTTCTTGAAAATCATCTCCAGGCGG
Organism: Lachnospiraceae bacterium; assembly: GCA_016280355.1. Taxonomy (GTDB): domain Bacteria; phylum Bacillota; class Clostridia; order Lachnospirales; family Lachnospiraceae; genus NK4A144. The sequence goes on from JAEEGO010000041.1 coordinate 1,011, forward strand.
ACGGCAGCGTGACCATACCTGAGGTATTGCGTCCTTATATGGGCGGAAAAGACAGGCTTGTACCCTGAAGCACACGCATGAGAGAAATAGATGTAAAAGAGATAAAAAACAGTATCTCGGAAATGTGCATAGAGGTAAATCACAGGCTTTCACCAGATATGCAGGCGATACTCAAAGAAGCGACAGATGAGGAAAGATCCGATCTTGGAAAACAGATCCTTTCACAGCTGCAGGAAAACCTGAAAATTGCCGACGAAGAAATGATACCTATATGCCAGGATACCGGCATGGCAGTGATCTTCCTGGAGATAGGACAGGATGTACATCTTGTCGGAGGAGATCTGACAGAAGCTGTCAATGAGGGCGTAAGACAGGGATATACAGAAGGATATCTCAGAAAGTCTGTGGTATCGGATCCGATCATAAGAAAGAATACCGGTGATAATACCCCTGCGATCATCCATGAAAAGATAGTAGCCGGGGATAAAATACGGATACTTATAGCACCCAAAGGTTTCGGCTCAGAGAACATGAGCCGTATCTTTATGCTCAAACCGGCACAAGGAATCGAAGGTGTGAAAGAAGCAGTGCTGACTGCAGTAAAGGATGCAGGTCCCAACGCATGTCCCCCTATGGTAGTGGGAGTAGGAATAGGGGGAGATTTCGAAAAATGTGCGATAATGGCGAAGGAAGCTCTTACCAGAGAAGCAGGCGCACATTCTGATACCGAATGGGTAAGCGATCTGGAAAAAGAACTGCTCTCAAAGATAAATGCACTAGGCATAGGACCCGGCGGACTTGGAGGAAAAATGACAGCCATGGCCGTCAATATCAACACCTATCCTACACATATAGCCGGGCTGCCGGTTGCCGTAAACATATGCTGTCACGTGAACAGACATATTTCAAGGATTTTATAAACGACTTATCAACAATCTTATCAACATATAGTGGATAACTAAACGAAAAATCGGAATGAAGCAACTATATATAGCGGTCAGTGAACTGAAAGACAAGGTAAAGGAACTGAAGATCGGGGATATGCTGTACCTCACCGGTGATATATATACGGCAAGGGATGCTGCTCATGCCAGAATGGATGAGTGTCTGAATAACGGGGAAGAGCTGCCTTTTGATATCAGAGGACAGATCATCTACTACATGGGACCTTCTCCTGCCAGACCCGGAAGAGTGACAGGCTCGGCAGGACCTACCACGGCGAGCCGTATGGACAAGTATGCACCCAGATTGCTGGATATGGGGCAGTTGGGTATGATCGGCAAAGGGAAGAGAACGGATGAGGTAAAGGCGGCAGTCGTAAGAAACGGAGCGGTATACCTGGCGGCTATAGGCGGAGCGGGAGCTTTGCTTTCGAAGTGTATAGAAAGATCAGAGATCATAGCCTATGAAGATCTGGGAACAGAGGCGATAAGAAAGCTTACGGTAAAGGATTTCCCGGCGATAGTGGTACTGGATGCGGAGGGCGGAGATCTTTACGCTGAGGTGAGCGAGGGCAGATATTGACAATATCAGACGGTTTTCATTATAATTG
>JAEEGO010000004.1 GCA_016280355.1 Lachnospiraceae bacterium
AGCGATGATGACTGACCCCGCGGCAGCGGCATTTGTGCCTGCACCCGGACAGGATGTGGAAGGAAGCGACACTCCGGCAGATGTGACAAGCAACTATGTGGATGCCGCACCTCCCGAAGAGAGGGTCGAGACGGTATCCTCCGGAGATGACGGAGGAGATGACTCCGGAAGCGGCGGAGACTCCGGAAGCGGAGACAGCGGTTCGGACAGCGGAAGTGACAGCGGCTCGGATGATGGCGGATCCGACAGCAGCGACAGCAGTTCGGACAGCGGTTCAGAGGAATAAAGAGTGCCGGCACTTACTGTATTCACACCAACATACAACAGATCTGACAAGCTCGTAAGAGCATACGAAAGTCTTAAACGGCAGACGAACAAAGACTTCTGCTGGCTCATAGCAGATGACGGCTCCACGGATGATACCGCTGGGGCCGTCAGGAGCATGCAGGAAGATAATGCGGTTAACATAAATTATATCCACAGAGAAAACGGCGGAAAGATGAGAGCACATAACACAGGAGTAATGGCTTGTGATACGCCTCTTTTCCTGTGTCTTGACTCTGATGATCTCCTGCCCGACAACGCGGTGGAGCGGATACTTAAGGCGTGGAGCAGGGTGAGTGCTGATGACAGGTATGCCGGGATCATCGCCTATAAGGGTGAGAGTGAGGACAGGCCGATATACGGCAATGTATTTCCAAAAACAGACGACTGCTCGTTCAGGGAGCTTTACCGAAAGGGCTTTAAGGGAGAGACTACGCTGGTACTCCGTACGGATCTTTTGAAGGCACATCCCTTCCCTGAAATAGAGGGAGAGAAGTATGTCCCCGAGGATGTGGTATATGACCGCATAGACGAGGGACATATCTTCATGATACTCCCGGAGATCCTGACGGTATGCGAGCTTATGGAGGAGGGGTATACCGACAGAGTGGAGGAGTTAAGACGCGAGGCTCCGACGGGATGGTATATCTACTACTATCAGAGAGCGCTGTCCTGGCCGCCTTCTCTGATCAAACTGAAATTTGCATCTCATTATCTGAGATTTAGAAAGATGGCTGACAGGAAGTACGTAAAGGAACTGAAGCTTCCGCTGCATCTTGTGCTGGCAGGTCTGCCGGGCTGTGCTCTGCTGGCCCTTCGCGGCAAGCTGTAGGAAAATTCCGGAGGATACGGTATATGGACAGGATCAATAAAGTTCAAAATGATTATGTACGGCCTGAAGACAGCTCATTTTCAAACAGGACAAACGCTATCGTTACGGCACTTTTCATAGTGCTGTCGCTTATAGTATTTCTCCCGATACTTCTTGTATTCATAGTATCTTTTTCTTCGGAACAGAGCGTGACAGCCGTGGGCTACAGCTTCTTTCCCGAAGCTTTTTCGCTTGATGCATACAGATATCTTTTCAGATCCGGCACGTATTTAACAAGGGCTTTCTTTAATTCCCTTTTCATCACGGCTTCAGGTACAGTGCTGGGTCTTTTGCTGATGTGCCCCATGGCATATGCCCTTTCACGCAAGGAATTCCGCTACAGAAGACAGCTTCTGGTATTTCTGATGATACCGATGCTCTTCTCAGGCGGTCTGGTATCCAGCTATATGGTAAATACGCAGATACTGCACCTGAAGAATGACTATCTGTCACTGATACTTCCGGGACTCTGCTCTACCTGGTATATCCTGATACTTCGCAACTATTTCCAGACTTCCGTACCGAACTCGCTGATAGAGGCAGCAAAGCTTGACGGCTGCAGGCATCTGCAGATCTTCGGATTCGTAGTGCTGCCTGTGGCAAAGCCCGTAGTCATGACAGTGACCGTCTTTCAGATGTTTGCTTACTGGAACAGCTGGTATCCGTCACTGCTATACCTCGACAGCAATCACACCGAGCTGTACCCGCTTCAGTATGTGCTGGTAAATATGGAGAGGAGCATAGAAGCAATAACAAAGGATGCCCAGTATATGTCGGGCATGCAGTCCGCGAACCCACCGGCCATGACCATACGCATGGCAATGGTGGTGATAGTCATACTGCCTGTCATGGTACTGTTCCCGTTTTTCAGAAGGTTCCTTAAGACAGGCATGACAGTGGGAGCAGTGAAAGGATAGGGCGATGAGAAAGATATCTGTGATACTTAATCTGATACTCGCCGGTATCCTGCTCGCAGGATGCTCTGATGCAGGGAGCGCGGACAGTGACGAGTGCATAAAGCTTCGCTGGGTGACATACGACGCCGGCAGCACACCGCTTGATGCGAAAAAGGTGATAGAGGCCGCGAACAAAGTCTCAGCGGAGAAGATAGGCGTGACCGTGGATCTGGAGTTTCAGAGCACGGAGAAGATAAACCTCATGATGGCATCGGGTGAATACTACGATATGGTATTTACGAGCTCATGGGTCAATATGTTCGATAAGAATGCTTCCGCAGGTCTTTATTACGATATAACAGATCTCGTGCAAAAAGAGACGCCGGCTCTTTATGGATCTGTCGGAAAATACTGGGACTGTGCAAAAGTGGACGGGCGCATATACGGAGTGCCCATACTGAAGGATATGGGTGCAGAGGATATGTTCCGTCTGAACTCCGACTATTTCGAAGGCGAGAAGGGGATGGAGATACCGGAGCGCATGAGCTTCGCTGATATAGAGCCTTACCTTGCAGCATATAAGGAGGACTTTCCCGATAAATATCCGCTCGCCATGGATAAGAGCGGCATGGCCGGATATCTGAACTTTCTGGAGCGGATAGTGACACCGATAATAGTGATACCCTACGATCAGGAGGATGAAGTAAAAGCAATACCTTTCTGGGAGTGCGATGAGCTTATGGAAAGGTACCGTCTGCTCCATAAATGGTATCAGGCAGGCTATATACATCCCGATGCTGCGACCATAGAGTCGGCTGCAACGGACAAATCATATCCTGTACGCACGGGCGTCGCATGGAAAGGATACCGGGGCTATTCAAATCCTGCAGACTGGGGCTTCAATGTAAAGACATCCATATACGACGGCCCTTATATATCGCGCACGAGCGAACAGGGCGCCATGGCAGGCATCTGTGTGGCCTGTGATGAGGAAAGGGCTGCAGCCTGCCTGAAATATCTGGAGCTCCTCAGCACGGACAGGGAATTCAGGGATATACTCGGATACGGCATAGAGGGCACGCATTTCGAGTATCTAGATAACGGTACCGTATACAGACTGCCGGCAGGTGCCGACAGATACAATACCAAGCTGTACCAGACAGGCTCTGTGGTAAATGCTTCGGTGGAGTCCGTGAGCCGAACCTTCCTGTCAGATCCCAACCAGTGGGAGGCAGTATATGAAGGCTACGATGAGAACGGGATATACAGCAAAGCAGGAGGGTTTTCTTATGATCCCTCGAGGAAAGAGGATATCATTACCGCTTTGCAGGCAATTTACAGTGACTATGACGCTGAGCTGCGTACGGGGACCAGCGATCCCGACAAGGTGGTGCCGGAGATAAGGAAGAGGATGGAAGCCGCAGGCATAGATGAAGTCCTGGACGATATCAACAGCGAGCTCAAAGCCTTCCTGGCTGACGGAGGAATGTGATATGAGACCGCACAGACGAAAGGATATAAGAAAAGAAAACCGGGATCTGATGCTGATGTCACTGCCCGCAATGGTCTGGTACATACTTTTCTGCTACCTGCCGCTCTTCGGCGTGGCATTTGCTTTCAAGCGTTTCACTCCGGTACCGGGAAAGTCTCTTTTCGTGAACCTCTTTGCAAACAGCAAATGGGTCGGACTCGACAATTTCTCATTCCTCATACGCTCATCCCAGATGCCGCAGATAATCTTCAATACCCTGTTCTACAATCTGATCTTTCTTGTGACGGGGATAGTGCTTCCGGTATTTCTTGCGATCGTCCTTACCGAGATCCACGGCAAGCATGTGTCGGGCATGGTACAGATGGTGACCGTGCTGCCCTACTTCCTGTCGTGGGTAATAGTGGGCTACTGCCTGTACGGATTTCTCGCAACGAACGAGGGTCAGGTGAACCATATGCTGAGGTTTTTCGGAGAAGGTGCGGTGCAGTGGTATCAGTCCCCAAAGTATTGGAGAGTGATACTGATACTGACAGAGATCTGGAAGACTACCGGCTACTCTATGGTCATTTATATGTGTGCCATCACTGCCGTGGACAGATCACTGTATGAGAGTGCCACACTGGACGGGGCAGGCTTTTGGGATAAGGTGAGATATGTCACGATACCGCAGCTGCACCCTACAATATCGACCATCTTCATACTGAGTGTGGGAAGCATACTGGCATCGGATTTCGGGCTTTTCTATCAGGTCCCTCTTGATTCGAATTCACTGCAGCCTGTCACCCAGACGCTGGATGTCTACGTGTACAAGGCTTTGATGCAGCAGGCAAACTTCAGCTATTCAGCCGCGGCATCCTTCCTTCAGAGTACAGTCGGCTGTATCCTGCTGATATGCGCCAATACCGTCGTAAAAAAGATAGATAAAGACAGCGGACTGTAGGACACTTCGCTGATCCCGGCGCTATATTTGCCACACATCATTTTGTGTAATAAAATTATGAATGTATAACGTCCGGCAGACGCGTGTCGGAGTAAGTATCCGGACAGGGGATAACAAAAAGATTATGAGAAATTCTGACGCCATGAGGCGTCTCTTCATGCTGATGACCGCGGCTATCATCTGTGCACTCGAGACAGCTGTGGTCATATATATAATGAACAGGTACTACAACCATGAGTTCCGAACCATGCTCTACCTCAGAGGTCACATACTGATGTCGGGCATATACCTTGTGATGCTCATTTTCCTGGGCAGGGTGTTCGGCGGACTGATGGTGGGAGTACGCAAGAACGGAGAGGTGCTCTTCTCGCATTTCTTTACCACACTTTTCGCAAATCTTTCCTTCTATGTGCTGCTGATGCTGCTTGCACTGAAGTTTCCGAATCCTGCGGCGCTGATCGCGGGAGCACTGGTACAGCTTGCCATATCCTTTGTGATCATATGCTTCATGGGAAGCCGGTATCGCAGGATATTCAGGCCGTATGACGTACTGCTGGTATACGGAAGCGAGAGTGTCGAGGAGTTCAGACCCAAACTTGATACAAGGAAGGATCAGTTCGAAGTCTCCGAGATGATAAGTGCCGATGCCGGGCAGGAGGCAATATACGCGGCCATAGACAGGACTGCTACAGTCATGCTCGTCGATATAGAAGCGGCCATGCGCAATAAGATATTCAAATACTGTTACGAGAACAGTAAGAGGATATATGTGATGCCGAAGCTTTCGGACATCATACTGAACGGTGCGGCGCCGATACATCTTTTTGACACGCCGCTGCTTCTGACGGAAGGCAACCCGCTCGAGTATGAGGAGAGAGTGATAAAAAGAGCATGGGATATTTTCTTCTCGCTTTTTCTTATCATACTGCTGTCACCGATCATGCTTGTGACTGCGATATGCATCAAGCTGCAGGACGGGGGACCCGTACTCTACAGACAGATAAGATGTACCAAAAACGGAAGGCATTTTGAGATACTGAAGTTCAGATCCATGGTCGTGGATGCCGAGAAGGCAGGAAAGGCCATGCTTGCCACCGAAAACGATCCGAGGATCACGAAGGTGGGGAAAGTAATAAGAAAATGCCGGATAGACGAGCTTCCTCAGCTTTTCAATGTCCTCAAAGGAGATATGTCCTTCGTCGGCCCGAGACCTGAGAGGCCCGAATTCATCGAAAAATATACCGAAGAGATGCCGGAGTTTTCATACAGGATGAAGGTAAGAGCCGGTATCACGGGATATGCCCAGCTTTACGGCAAGTACAATACGAAGCCGTATGACAAGCTCAAGTTCGATCTGTATTATATGGAGCAGTTTTCCATAGGGCTCGATATAAGACTCATGATCCTTACATTCAAGATCCTTTTCACCAAAGAGAGTACAGAAGGCACTACCGAAAGGGTAGAAGCGTGACAGGTATGATAAGCGTCATCATACCCGTGTATAACAGTGCCGCGTATATCGGAGAGACACTGGACTCCGTCATAGCCCAGAGAGGCTACTGCGACGGAGAGAAGATGGAGATCATCCTCGTGGATGACGGATCCGCTGATGATACTGTTGAAGTGATTAGAAATTATGTCAACCACATTAACTCCAAGGCCAAAGAAATACGCGAAAAAGAGGCTCGGGGGGATAAGGGTAGCAGTTATGTCAACCATAAACCCGTAAGTATAAGGATCATACCCAACGCAGATAAAAAGGGTGCTGCCGGAGCCAGAAATACAGGTATCGACGAGGCAAAGGGCGAATACATAGCCTTCATAGATGCCGATGACAAGTGGCTTGGAGATAAGCTTGAAAAACAGATGAAACTAATGAAGGAGACAGGCGCAGCTTTTTCTTTCACAGGATATGAGTATGCGGATGAGAACTGCATCGGCATGGGCAAGACTGCGAAGGTGCCGGTAAGGATAGGGTACCGCGAGGCTCTGAAGAACACTACGATATTTACGAGTACGGTGATACTTGATATGAAAAAGCTCGCCAAGGAGGATATCTATTTTCCTTACATAGCTTCCGAAGATACAGCAAACTGGTGGAAGATACTCAAGAAGACAGGCTATGCCGCGGGGCTTGATAAGCCGCTGACGCTCTACAGAAGGAGCGGAGGGACGCTGTCATCCAACAAACTCGTTGGTATACAGAGGATATGGGGACTCTATATGAACGAGGGGCTGTCTGTACCATACAGTCTGTACTGCTTTGTCTGCTTCGCTTTCAATGCGGTGATAAGGAGGCTCTGATGCAGACTCTGATATCCGTGATGGAGCAGGGCGACCCCCTCTCCTATATAGAAAAGCTGAACATCCGGACCGATGCCGTGATCATCAATCAGTGCGGAAGGATAAACGACAGGGAAGTAAAGAGTGAGATCGCGGGACGGGAGATAAACGTGGTAGTTGCCGAAAGAGACGAGAAGGGACTTTCAAGATCGCGAAACCTCGCCATAAGCATGGCTTCCGACGACATATGCATACTGTGTGACAACGATATCAGGTATGAGGACGATGCATCCGAGGAGATAGTCCGGGCTTTCTTAAGGCATCCGGAAGCCGGGATAATATGTTTTTTCATAGAGCGGCCCGAGAGGAGCAGACCCGTCAGGGATACGGAAGGGGAGATGTCTAAAAAAGACATGATGCGTATCTTCTCTCCCGAGATAGCGCTGAGGCGTTCAAAGCTCAGGGACCTGCGCTTTGATGAGGATTTCGGGGCCGGCGGAAGATATGCGATGGGAGAGGAGAACATCTTTCTCTTCGAAGCAAAAAGACGCGGTATAGAGTGTATATATGTTCCTGTAAAGATAGCTTCGACACTGCCAAATGAATCGAGCTGGTTTCAGGGATATGATGAAAAGTTTTTCTTTGACAGAGGGGCAGGATATGAGGCGATGGACAGAAGCCTGTGGCATATCCTATGCTGGCAGTTCCTCCTCAGAAAGAGAGGACTGTACAGGAATACGATATCTGCCGGAAGGGCATATCATGCAATGAAAGAAGGCAGGGCAGACTACAGACGGACGGCAGGTAAGGTGCAGACACAGGAATAATAAACGGGGAGCAAAATGGGAGCGCAGGATACGAATGAGGGCCTGACACGATATCTCAATACACTGGAAGCATGGGCTCTGTCCATCGGATGTGCCGTGGGATGGGGAGCCTTTGTCATGCCGGGAACGACATTCCTTCCTCTTGCGGGTCCTTTGGGCACGGCCATTGGCATGATCATCGGAGCTGCCATCATGTTCCTTATCGGCTGCAACTACCACTATCTGATGAACAGATATCCCGATGCGGGAGGAACGCTG
>JAEEGO010000042.1 GCA_016280355.1 Lachnospiraceae bacterium
AGCGGCAGCCTGCTTGAGCTTCAGCTTTTCATCCGGGCCCTCATTCCTGTCGGTACCGCTGTAATATATGCCTCTGATGTTGGCAGCCTTGAGTCCTACGGATATGGCTCCGGAAGAAACGAGCACCACATCCCTGCCACCGTTGTGCAGGTCCGTAAGCTCTCTTACGAGCTTTTCAAGCCTGATGAGGTCGGCTCCGCCTGTCTCCTTATGTGTGATAGAAGATGAGCCTATCTTTATGACTATACGTTTTTTGTCTCCAAATTCCCTTTTCATATTGCGATATCTTATCACATTAAACGGTAAATGTCATAGTCACTCTTCGGAAATGTACTGCTCTGCGCATTTCATGCCGTCTATTGCAGCTGACATGATGCCTCCGGCGTAGCCCGCTCCTTCACCCACCGGATAAAGACCCGCTGTACTTACCGACTGCATCTTTTCATTGCGTATGATACGCACCGGAGAAGAAGTCCTTGCTTCAAGTCCCGCAAACAGAGTATCCTTTCCGTCATATCCGGCTATCCTCCTGCCGAAATCGGGCATTGCTTCCATGATATCGTCGCATATGTACGATGGCAGTATCCGTCTTAGATTGCCCATAGTGTAGTTTCCCTTGCATGAAGGAAGCACTTCACCGAAGGCTTCACTCTTCCGGTCACTGCAAAAGTCCTCATAGCGCTGATAGGGAATGGAGCCTCTCCCCTCCTCATATGCCCTCTTCTCAAGCTCTCTCTGGTATCTCATGCCGGCGAGGGCATCCGCACAATGTGCTGCGTAGTCTTCCGGCGTTACTGTGCATACTATTGCTGCGTTGGAGTTTACTCCGTCCCTTGCGGCATAACTCATCCCGTTGACAGTAAGACCTCCCTCTTCGGATGAAGCGTTCACTACATATCCTCCGGGACACATACAGAAGGAATATACTCCTCTTCCGTCTTTACAGTGATATGTCAGTTTGTAGCTGGCACTTTCCTGCCTCATGGCCTTATCTATCATCTGCCTTGTATGCTCGGCCCTCACACCTATAGCGAAGGGCTTTGCCTCCATATGAACGCCGCACTTATAAAGCATCTCAAACGTATCTCTTGCAGAGTGTCCGGGACACAGGAACAGGGCATCGCATGCCACTTCTTCAGCGTCATCGATCAGCACTTTGCAGATCGCGATACTCCCGTCATTTCTTTGCTCCGTTCTTATACCTGTGATCTTCGAGCCGAAATGTATCTCCCCTCCGAGCTCTTCAATCTCTCTTCTTATCGAAGGTATGATACCCATGAGCCTGTCCGTGCCTATATGAGGATGGGCACTTGTGAGTATATCCTCATCCGCTCCGTGTCTTACGAAGGTTTCAAGCACAAATCTCTGCCTTCCCATGCGGTCTTTGATGCCCGTATTAAGCTTACCGTCGGAGAAGGTACCTGCTCCTCCCTCGCCGAACTGTACGTTGGAATCCGTCTTGAGATTTCCCGTACGGAAGAATGCCTCCACATCCGAAGCGCGTTCCATGATGCTCCTGCCTCTTTCAAATACAAGTGGTCTGTATCCGGCGTGAGCAAGGAGAAGGGATGCAAAAATCCCGGCCGGGCCGAAGCCGGCCACTACCGGTCTTTGCTTACGATCTCTTCCCCCCGAAGGATATGAATATCTGACCTCCTCCATGAGAGTGACATTTTTCCCTGCACATCTTTCGACAGTCTTTTTTTCGTGATCTGTACAAAGCGAAACACTGTAAACTTCGAATATCTCATTCTTTTTTCTGGCATCCACGGATCTCGACAGCACCGTAAAATCGCGTATCCTGCTCTCCGGTACTCTGATAAGGTGTGATACCTTCTTTTTTACATGATCGATACCGGATCCTTCCGGTACCCTTATCTCTGTGACCTTTATCATTTCTGCTCTCCGGCAGCGGCTTTTCCTGCCATGTATCCCGTAGCCCATGCAAAGTGCAGATTGTAGCCTCCGCATACGCCGTCTGCATCGAGCATCTCTCCGGTCACGTATATACCCTTTGCGGATCTTAACATGCAGCTGCCGTCTATCTCGGTAAGTGCCACGCCACCGGCAGTAGTCTGTGCCCTTGTCATATCCTTTATGATATCTACTGACACTTCATATATCCGATGCTTCACAGCCTTTACAAGCTCATCCAGATAGCCCTGTTTTCTCGTGTCCACAGGATGTACGATGTAGTTGATCAGCTTTTTGGGGAAGAGTCCCACAAGCTGTTCCGATAGCTTTCTTTCGGGAAAAGCCGATATCCTTCTTTCCATCATCTGTCTGAAGCCTTCATCGTCCTCACCCGGAAAAAGGTCACACTCCACATATACTCTCTCGCCCGCACCTATCCTTCTGCATGCGTTTCCCGATATATCCAGGGCACATATTCCCGAAAGGCCTTTGTCAAAAGGCTGCAGCTCACCGAAGGATGATTCGATCTTCCTTCCGTTCTCGTCTTTAAGTGTGAGAGCCGCTTCACATCTTATCCCTGTGATCGCCGTAAGATCCTCTTTCAGTATCAGAGGCGTCAGAGCCGGATAAATATCCGTAGTCGATACACCGAGTTTTCTCAAAAGCTCAAATCCCGATCCGTCAGAGCCTGTCTTCCTCGCAGCCTTTCCACCGCAGGAAACTATCACGGCGTCATACTCCCTGCCCTCTTGAAACAGATCGCTCTTTACGATTATTCCACCGGTGTCATTCTTATCTACTGAAATATTGCGGCATCCGCAGGTGATGCCAACCCCGAGTCTTTCAAGCTCGAGCTTGAGCGCAGTCCTTATGGATTCGGAGGTATCGGTATACGGATATATGCCGCCCCGCCTTGTTCTGCAAGGTATGCCGATATTTTCAAAAAACTGTATGCAGTCTTCATAACTGAAGTTCTCTATCACTGCATCTATCACACCGTCCCTGTCGGTAAGTGAATGATAATGGGCACGGCTTATATCAACATTTGTATAATTGCATTTACCGTTTCCCGTTATAAGGATCTTGCTTCCGATACTGTCCGTATGCTCGAATAAAGAAACGGCCGCCCCCGATCCGGCAGCAGTTATCGCTGCCATGATCCCGGATGCGCCCGCTCCGATGACTGCTATTTCCTTCTTCCTCATACTATTCCCGTTTTCTTTATAAACCTGACAAGCTTCGCGCCCATCGGCATATCATACATCTCTTCCTCTCTCACTGCCCCAAGCTTGATGATGCATACCATGTACACAACCATTCCTACGACACCTGGGATCATAACCTGTATCAGTGGACCTGTGAATAGTGAGAGTATCTTCTGCAGGATGAATACTATGACTCCCATCACTATCGAAGACAGGCCTGGAAGTATGAACGTGCCTCTCTTTTCCTGCTTATGCCCCAGTGAATGCTTGAGTGAAAGACTGTTGAGAAGGCACATGCAAAGTGAAAAGACTATCGTTGAAATCACTACCGCATATATTCCGAGATCCGTCTTCTCCATCAGGGCAATAAGAGCAGCAATATGTATCACAAGAGATATCACGGCATTCTTTACGGGAAGGTTCATCCTGCCTATACCCTGCAGCATACCGTTGGAAAGAGTGGACATGGAGTAGGTCATCACAGTCACGGCCCCTGCTCTTATCAGGGCGGCAGCAAGTGACGGATCTCCCGAGAAAAGAAGCTCAACCACAGGTGTTGCAAGCACGAAGAGACCGGCAGCACACGGGAAAGCTATTATCATCGTATATCTCATGGCGACACTGATCCTCCTCCTCGCCCCCTTCTTATTGTCGGAAGCTATGCAGGAAGCAAGTGCCGGAACGGCCGAAGCCGACATGGAGTTTGCCAGCGCTATCGGTACATTCAAAAGCAGCTTCGCTTTTCCGGTATATACGCCCCATATTGCTGTTTTCTCTGCACCGAGGCCCTTATCCGCCATGATATGGTTGAAGATGAAATTATCGAGGATATCATTGATATTATAAATAGCCGTAGACATGATGACCGGAAGGACGGTAAGGAGTATGATCCTGAACACTTCTCCGTATCCTTCGACATATCTGGAATCATCCTCGAGATATTTCTTCCTCAGTCTTCCTGCCACCATAAGATACAGGATCACAAGAAAAAGCAGTGCCGCAAAGGCACCGACACTTGTACCAAGCGTACTGCCGGCAGCTCCGTATGCATATGACAGGTCGTCGTTTCTTAAGATCGCCGCAGTTTTTTTGCCGTAATCAAACAGCGCCTTGGCAGCCGCTATGCTCACTATGGCATTTACGATCTGCTCTATGATCTGGGATACGGCTGTAGGAATCATATTCCCCATACCCTGGAAATATCCGCGGAACACTCCCATGATCGCGACCACCAGAAGTGTAGGTGCAAATACTCTTAATGCTATGGCCGAAAGGGGCTCCTCAAGAAGCTCTGCCAGTATATTTGCTCCGAAAAGTACCACAAGACCTACCGTACCGCCTGTGAAGGCAGCAAAGAGCAGGCCCCCTCTGAAGACCCTGTTTGCATTTCTGTATTGTCTTTTGGACAGTCTGGCCGATACGACCTTGGATATGGCAAGGGGAAGCGAATAAGAAGATATTAGAAGCATTATATTGTAGATATAATATGCGGAAGCATAATAACCGTTGCCCTTATCACCGATGATGTTCGTCACCGGTATGCGGTATATCATGCCGATGATACGGGTAATGAGACCTGCCATTCCAAGCAGGCCGCCCTGCACGATAAAATTGCCGCCTCTCTTCTTCTCCCGAGCCATCTGTTATCTGATAACTACCTTGTCACCCTCTGTGTCCTGTATTATCTCTATCATAGTCTTGCCCTGATTGAAGAGTATCTCCTGATTGTTGGAGTCAAGATAACGGACAGCTCCGGTTCCGTTCTCGCCTCCAAGGTATACCCATGTACCGTCCACGGCTTTGCCGTGAGTGATGTACGTCATCTTGCCGCCGCCATGACAGTCAAAGCCGAGATAACCCTTTTCATCTATCTTTTCCCACGCTGTATACTGCAGGATCACATTATCAAAGGAAAGCTGTTCGCCCGTCACGTCATCGACATGCTCCTCCCCGTACTGCCACCTGTAATACTTGCCGTCGCTTTCGTTGTAGTCGAGCCAGGGCTTGTTTATCAGGTAGCCTGTCTCTATATGAGTTGCATCATAGGCAGCGCTTTCCTGAGTGAGATCGTTCACGTCTCCGTCCTTTGTGAACGTGAATTTGCCGATATAATCATCATTGTATGTGTTTCTGTAGCCCATATCCTCTATGCCCTTCTTTATACCCTTGGCGGAAGCATAGGCGTTGTGAGGTGCCACTCTGTCTGTGGTACGGTAATAGACAGTATCACCTATCGCAGCGAGTCCCGAAAGATTGTTCACATAGTCCTCCTCCAGAAGAGGCAGGGCATATGCAGACTGTCCGTAATGACAGTAGATCGAGTCAAGCTCAAGTGCGAAGTATACAAAGTAATTTCTGCACGATCTTACCGATCCTATCTTTTCCAGATCATCATAGTTTTCAAACACACCCATCATACGGGTCAGTCCGCCCTCGACCACGCTCTCATACATGACGTCTGCCGCAGCCACTCCGCTCATGGGCATCGCATCTTCGATATTGTTCAGCATAATGGCTACAGGACGCCTGTCACCCACTTCAGTCGGTACCATCTTTCCGGAGAGATAGCTTCTGACCATGTTGCCGTCTCTTTCTCTCTCTTTTCCAAGTGAAGATCTGTAGCCTTTCTGTGCGGTTATGGCGTCATTATTCTCTGATTCTTCAAGCGACACCTCCTGCGCACTGTCAGACGATATGGTCTCCTCATATTTCTCATAGGCTTCGGCATCAGACGGTGCCTCCGCATCATCATATGCTGCGGCGTCAGCAGCGGGAGCTGCCTGATTTCCGCATCCTGTCACGGATAATAAGGTCATTCCCAGAATACAAAAAAGTGCCGTTATCTGTTTTCTCTTCAAGATCTATCTCCTTATACCAAGTTTTTCCATTATATCATTCTGAGCCTGCTCCATTACCGAAGCTTCATCAGGCTCCATATGGTCAAATCCCTGCAAGTGTAACATACTGTGTGCGATTAGGAAAGCGTACTCCCTTAACACCGTATGTCCGTACTCCGCAGCCTGCGCCAGCACATGATCTGCGGAGATCACTATGTCTCCCAAAAGCAGCTCACCGCTGTCCGGGTCAAAGGCATCCGGCGAATCCTCCTCTATGTTACTGAAATCTCCCGGCTTTTCAAACTCAAGCATCGGAAACGACAGCACATCCGTTGCCCTGTCAGTCTCCCTGAATTCTCTGTTCATCTCCCGTATCGTATCATCATCCGTAAGGGTGAGTGAGATGTCGCATTCATAAGGACAGCCTGTGTATTCCAGAGCCGCCAGGGCCACTTTTTCAAATACCTGCCTGACATCCAGGTCAAGTTCGCTGATACCCTCGTCACACTCAACGGAGAAAGTCATAATACATCTTCTCTCCCTTAAGGTACCTTCTTATCTCTTCAAGCTCGTAATAAGGTATTGCGGATTTCTTCAGTATGGCTTTCTTGCCGGAGAAAAGCCTCAGTATGGAGCTGTCTATGAATTTATTCATGTCCGGATCACCCTTGCCTTTGGCGAACTCGTTCATCAGATCGCATATCACATTATCGACGATGAACGCGATGGACACCTCCGCAGATACCTTGCATCCTTCCTTTATCTCTCCGTATTCCTTAAGAAGCGCCATCAGATCCGAAGGGAAGCCTTCCGAAGTCGCAAGCTTCATTGTCCTCATGGCAAGTGTGGCGTCATCATCGATGAGCACACCGATACGATGATAGAATCCGAGTCCTCTCATAAGGACCTTGTCATATCCGAATTTCTCGGCAAAAAGATCCGTATAGTGAGCCGTATGTATGGCTCTCTTGTATTCCGTTTTGTCTGCACTCTTCAGCTCGAGAAGCAGAGGATGTTCGGGATCCACGACTGTCTTATACAGATCCTCGCTCTTCTTGATCACGTTATTGTAGTATCTGTAGCCTGATATCTCCATGATGATCACACTCAGTATGAGCCCTACCACGGGATCTATCACGACTTCCGGTGTGATATCCATCCTCTTCATGACGATAAGCGCTGTATATAAAAGGACGTAGAGCAGAGAAAAGATCACAAGTACCTCTGCATATTTGCCGCTCCTGCTCCTGCTGTACATAAGTGCCATCCCGATCACTCCTATAACGGTAACGAAGAGGAAATACTCAAATGATCTCTCCGTGATGAGGAAAGGAATGGCTGTAAAATAAAGAACTGTTGTAAGACCGAGCGTAGGTGATGAAATAAAAGCTATCACTACACTGAAAGCTGCTATGGGTACCATGAAATCGGGGATGAAGCCCTGCACCGCAGACACAAGTGCCAAAAGCGTCATGAACATCGAAACACGCAGTGTTATGTGCTTGCGGCTAAGGCTTATAACGCCAAAAGAAATGATACATATCGAAACGACCGCACGTAATGCGGCGATGGCCGATGACTGTACAAAATAAGCACAGACAGCGGTTACGAGTGAAGGTACTATGACAGGTATAAGGATATGCAGACCTGATCTGCTTTTATTTTCGGTTACCATTTCTGTGAGTATTCTTCTTTCTCTTTCTGTCCGATGCCTCATTCCTGGCATCATATTCTTCATACGCCTTTACTATCTTCTGTACCAGAGGGTGTCTGACGACATCCTTTGCACTTAAGTTTACAAAGGCGATATCTTCTATCTTTGAAAGGACCCTGCTCGCTACATCAAGACCTGAGACCGTGCCTTCCGCAAGATCCATCTGTGTCCTGTCTCCTGTGATCACGACCTTCGAGCCGAAGCCTATCCTCGTAAGGAACATCTTCATCTGGGCAGGTGTAGTATTCTGCGCTTCATCAAGGATGATAAAAGCATTGTCCAAAGTCCTGCCTCGCATATAGGCAAGAGGAGCCACCTCGATAAGTCCCTTTTCCATGTTTTTCTGGAAGGACTCCGCTCCCATGATACTGTAAAGAGCATCATAAAGCGGCCTCAGATAAGGGTCTATCTTGCTCTGCAGATCACCCGGCAGAAAGCCAAGCTTCTCCCCGGCCTCTATGGCCGGTCTTGTAAGGATTATCCTTGATATCTCCTCTTTCTTGAAAGCCGTGACAGCCTTGGCTATCGCAAGATATGTTTTTCCCGTTCCCGCAGGTCCTATCGCAAAGACTATCATGCGTCTGTCTATCGCATCGGTATACTTCTTCTGTCCGACTGTCTTCGGCTTTACGGGTCTGCCCTGTACGGTATGGCATATCACATCATCATCCACAGATGTAATGAATTCCCTGGATGAATCCTGTATGCTCTCAAGCGTATAGTTTATCTTCTGATCGTCTATGATCTCTCCTTTTTCGGCAAGGGCAAGGATCTCCTTTAGCATGTATACTGCTTCCGATCCTGCTGTCTCCGGGCCTTCTATCGATATCATGTCATTACGTATCGATATATCAACGCCCAGTCTTTTCTCTATGGCAAGTATGTTCCTGTCAAAGGCTCCGGTTACATTCTGTATTGTATTATTGCTGTAGCCGCTGATGCTTATGGTCTTATTCATCTAAGGTATATATTAGTCTTGCCTTTTCCGGCTTTTCATCCACAACGGATACGGAAGAGAGGAACTGCTTTGAAGCCTCGTTTGCCGTTTCTTCGTTAAGGCTGTAGATCTCGCAGAGCAGATCTCCTTTTTTCACACTGTCTCCGTTCTTTTTCTTCATGCAAAGCCCTACGGAGAGATCTATCTCCTGCTCCTTGGTGACCCTGCCGCCCCCGAGTATCTTCACGCACTCACCTATACCGGCACAGCTTTTCACACGAAGATATCCGTCACTTTGAGCATGTACACCTGTGGTAAGCGGCGCACTTTTGAAGCGTCCGTAATCCTCTGTCACCATGGGATCTCCGTGCTGGGCTTCTATCATTTTTTTGAAGCACTCGAGAGCCTTTCCGGACTCTATGACTTCCGTTGCCATCTTCCATGCTTCCTCTTTGGATGTAGCACGTTCTCCGGCAATTATCATATCGGGGATGATCTCTTTCATCACTTCCATGACATCTTCATCCGCTCTTCCCTTAAGGGCTTCTATCGCCTCGATCACTTCCACAGAGTTGCCGATGGCATGCCCCAAAGGCTCATTCATATCGGTGATCACAGCGGTCATCTTAAGACCGGCCCTCCTGCCTATATCCATCATGATACGTGCGAGTTCCACGGCAGACTCCTCATCCTTCATGAATGCACCTGTACCGTGAGTTACCTCAAGTACTATGGCGTCGCTTCCCGCAGCGATCTTTTTGCTCATAATGGATGAGGCTATAAGGGGAGCACAACCGACAGTCCCGGTCACATCTCTCAGCGCGTAAAGAAGCTTGTCAGCCGGAGCCAGATCCTTAGACTGTCCTATGAGAGCATATCCGGTATTCTTAACCTGCGATATGAAATCCTCCTCGGAAAGAGTGACCGAAAAGTTCGGTATGGATTCCAGCTTGTCTATGGTCCCTCCTGTAAAGCCGAGACCCCTGCCGCTCATCTTTGCTGTGGGGACCCCGCATGACGCAGCTATCGGTGCCACGATCAGCGTCACCTTATCACCTACGCCGCCCGTTGAATGTTTGTCCACCTTTATGCCCGGTATATCGGACAGATCCATGATATCCCCGGATCGTGCCATAGCCATCGTAAGCTCGTATGTTTCTTCACTGTCACATCCGTTCAGATAGATCGCCATAAGCAGAGCCGATACCTGATAGTCCGGTATCTCTCCGGCCACATAGCCGTCGATAAAATACTGTATCTCCTCTTTTGTCAGCTTTCCCTTATCTCTTTTCTTTTCAATGATATCTATGAATCCTGACATTTTTTTCTCCGACAATCTATTTGTGGTAAGGTTCTCCTTTTATTATCCTGAAGGCTCTGTATAGCTGTTCTAAGAAGATGACCCTCATCAGCTGATGAGGATAAGTCATCCTGCCGAAGCTTAAGTGCATATTTGCCCTTTTTGTAACAGATGCATCTATCCCGTCCGATCCGCCTATTATGAAGCAGATATGGCTGCTGCCTGCATTCATAAGATCCTGTATGCTTTCCGCAAACTCAGTAGACGACAGCTGTTTCCCGTCTATCTCAAGCGTGATAAGATATGCATCCTCTTCGATATGCTGCGCTATCCGTGAAGCCTCGCTCTTCATATCCGGTCCGTCCTGGACCTCTTTGATATCAAGCTTCACATATCCCGTAAGCCTTTTGGCATATTCGTCAACGGCGTCTCTTAAGTATTTCTCCTTCAGTCTGCCGCAGGCGATAAGCGTGACATGCAGCATGACTTACTCGAAATACTCCGTATAGAGCTCTTCGATCAGCTGAGACATCAAAGATTCCTCCACATCCATGAACCTCTCTGATATCTTCTTTCTGATGATATCCGTTCTCTCAAAGTAGATATCGCTTTCCTCGATCTCTCCCTCGAGCTCACTGTCAACGGAAGCCGCATCATATGTTTCGGTGAACCATTTTTTTATCTCGGCTCTTTTCCCTGTCTCACGTATGGCATCCTGTGCCACCGTCTTTGACCTTAGCAGAGCTCTCACCCCCAGGACAAAGAACAACGTAAACAGGAATGTCATCACTATCTTGGTCACTATACCGAAAGCACCGCTGACCTCCAGCGGTATAACCCCGGTAAGTACCAGGATCATGGCGATGAGACCTATACCCCCTACAAGCACCAGAGTGTATCCTGATGACTTCAGATCTTTAGCCTTCTCCGTAAGTGTCATATGCCCTCTCCGTTTATCTGCTCAAGTATTCATCTATCCCCTTTGCAGCCTTACGTCCTGCCCCCATAGCCAGGATAACGGTAGCAGCACCGGTAGCGCAGTCTCCGCCTGCAAACACACCGGGTCTTGATGTTGCACCTGTCTCCTCGTCAGCAATGATACATTTCTTTTTGCTGGTATCAAGGCCTTTTGTAGTACCCGGTATCAGAGGATTCGGTGTGGTGCCCAAAGACATGATGACTGCATCACACTCTATCTCATATTCGGATCCGGGGATCTCTATGGGCCTTCTCCTGCCCGATGCATCAGGCTCTCCGAGTTCCATCTTTATGACTTTTATTCCCTTTACAAAGCCCTCTTCATCCTCAAGTATCTCTACAGGATTGGTAAGCAGTGCAAACTCAATGCCTTCTTCCTTTGCATGATGTACCTCTTCAGCCCTTGCCGGAAGCTCCTGCTCAGACCTCCTGTACACCACAGTCACCTTGGATCCGAGCCTCAAAGCTGTACGTGCCGCATCCATCGCAACGTTTCCGCCGCCTACGACAACAGTCTTCTCGCCCTTGTTTATAGGTGTGTCATAATCATCCCTGTATGCTTTCATAAGATTGGCTCTTGTCAGATACTCGTTTGCGGAGTATACGCCGAGAGCCTGCTCACCGGGTATATGCATGAACATGGGAAGTCCGGCTCCGGAAGCGATATATACCGCATCAAATCCCTGCTCATCCATCAGCTCGTCTATAGTCTCTGATTTGCCGATGATATAGTCTGTCTTTATCTCCACTCCGAGTGATATGACGTTTTCGATCTCCTTTGCAACTACCTTGTCCTTCGGAAGCCTGAACTCCGGTATACCGTACACCAGCACGCCTCCTGCCTTATGCAAAGCTTCGAATATCGTCACATCATAACCCATCTTGGCAAGGTCTCCGGCGCAGGTCAGTCCGGACGGTCCGGCTCCTACCACCGCTACCTTCTTGCCTTTCTTCTGGTTCTCCTTCACTGGAGTGATGCCGTGCTCTCTAGCCCAGTCAGCCGTATACCTCTCAAGCTTTCCGATGGATACCGGCTCACCCTTGATGCCTCTTATACAGTTACCCTCGCACTGCTTCTCCTGAGGACATACTCTGCCGCATACGGCTGGCAGTGTGCTTGCCGCACTGAGTATCTCAAACGCCCCTGCATCGTCTCCGTCTTTAATCTTACCGATGAAGCCCGGTATATCGATACTTACCGGACAGCCTTCCACACACTTGGGATTTTTGCACTGCAGACATCTTGTAGACTCGGCTCTTGCCTCTTCCTCATTGTATCCGAGACATACCTCATCAAAGTTCTTTGCCCGCTCCTTGGGATCCTGCTCCGCTACCGGAACCTTCTTCATCATATCTACTTCTATAGCCATTTATCTTATCTCCTAAACAATTTACTATCTGTCTGTATCCTGCCTTTTATCAGCAGTTGCCGCATCCGCCTTTATGCGTCTTGCCTTCCTGATACTCGAGCAGCCTTCTTCCCTCTTCCGTTTTGTAGAGCTTCATCCTCTTCATAGCCGAGTCGAAATCCACCTTGTATCCGTCAAATTCGGGGCCGTCCACACAGGCAAACTTCACTTCATCTCCAACTATCAGTCTGCATGCACCGCACATACCTGTACCGTCCACCATGATCGGGTTCATGGATACTGTGGTGGGTATGCCGAGTTCCTTTGTAAGCTTCACACAGAACTTCATCATTATCATAGGTCCTATGGATACGCACATATCATAGTGTCTGCCCATATCCTTTACGAGCTCTTCTATCACGGCAGTGACCATGCCGTGCCTTGCATATGAACCGTCATCGGTAGTGACGAATACATGTTCCTCGCCTACCGCATCGATCATTTCCTTTTCCATTATCAGGGTGTCGTGTGATTTCGTACCGATGATGACATCCACATCCACACCGTGCTCCTTGAGCCACTTGGCCTGAGGATATACCGGAGCAGTACCGAGACCGCCTCCTACAAGAAGGTAATGTCTTTTCCTTACTTCCTCTATAGGCTCATTGACATATTCCGCAGCATTTCCCAGAGGTCCTACCACATCGGCAAAGCTGTCTCCCGCCTTTTTCTCGGCTATCTTGTAGCTTGATTCACCTATCGTCTGAAAGACTATGGTAACGGTTTCCTTATCCCTGTCGTAATCGCATATGGTAAGAGCTATCCTCTCACTCTCCTCGTCAGCCCTTACTATCAGGAACTGTCCCGGCTCACATGCATGAGCCACGTTGGGAGCTTCGACGACCATCAGATAGGTCTTTTCCGCGAGCTCTCTTGCCTCTAAAATCTTAAACATCCACATTCTCCTCCTGTATTACTGTATATCCGTGTATGTGCGATATGCGTGCTGTTTCAAAGCTGTGCCAAAACAAAGATATTATATATGGCACGTATAGCATTTTCAAAATCCTCGTTCTTGACGCCGATTATGATATTAAGCTCGGATGAGCCCTGATCTATCATCTTTACGTTTACGTTGGCATGAGCCAGAGCTGAGAATATCCTTCCCGAAGTTCCCTTTGAGGATTTCATGCCCCGTCCGACGACCGCGATAAGAGCCAGATCAGATTCTATGTCTATGCTGTCAGGATGGGTCAGCCTGTTTATCTCGGATACGACCCTCTGTTCTTTTTCGATAAACTCATCCTGATGAACGATAATAGTCATCGTATCTATTCCGGAAGGCATATGTTCGAAGGATATCTCATTGTCTTCAAAGGCCTGAAGTACTTTCCTTCCGAAGCCCACCTCCGAATTCATCTTGTCCTTCTCAATGTTTACGGAGCAGAAGCCTTTTTTGCCCGCGATACCTGTGATCACGAATCTTGACTTCTGGCCTGTACTCTGTACTATCCACGATCCCTCATCATCCGGCTTGTTCGTATTCCTGATATTGATGGGGATACCCTCACGCCTTACAGGGAAGATGGCGTCTTCATGAAGGACGGATGCACCCATATATGCAAGCTCGCGAAGCTCTGTATATGTGATCATCTCTATCTTTTCGGGATTGGTGATGATACGGGGATCAGCCACCGAGAAACCGGATACATCTGTCCAGTTCTCATATACATCTGCCTTGACTGCACGCGATACTATCGATCCCGTGATATCCGAGCCGCCTCTTGAGAAAGTCTTCACGCTTCCGTCAGGCTTTGCACCGTAAAAACCGGGAATGACTGCCCTGTCTATGCCGGAGAGCTTACCTCTTAAGATATCGTTCGTCTTCTCCGCATCATAGTTGCCATCCTCCCTGAAGAAGATGACCGAAGCTGCATCCACGAACTCATATCCGAGATAATCAGCCAGTAGTATGCCGTTCAGATACTCTCCGCGGCTTGCTGCATAATCGCTTCCCGCCTTTTCCGCAAACCTTTTCTTTATCTCCTTGAATTCACCGGAGAGGTCAGTCTTAAGTCCGAGACCGTCTATGATCTCCTGATATCTGCTCTTTATCTCTGACAGAGCTTTCGAAAAGTCTTTATCGGCTTCCGCAAGCTCATATGCATGATAGAGCATATCCGTCACCTTTCTGTCTGAAGAATCTCTTTTTCCCGGAGCCGAAGGTATCACATACCTTCTGTCCTTATCAGACCTGATGATGTCTCCGACCTTTTTGAACTGTTCGGCACTTGCCAGAGAACTTCCGCCGAATTTTACTACTTTTTTCATTTCCTGCACTTTCTCCCGTATGCTGTATATTAAGCAAAAATGGCTTTTTTAACTATATGAATGAGATCTGATCCTTCGACATGGATCCTATCCTTGCAAGCGAATACACTTCAAATCCGGCATCCTCGAGCTTTTCCCTGCCCGGCTGGAAAGCCTTCTCTATCAGTATGCCGATACCTGCAACGGTAGCATGTGCCATACGAAGGAGCCTGACTGCTCCGGTCACCGCTTCACCGTTTGCAAGAAAATCATCTATGATGAGTACATGATCGTTTTCCGAGATCACTTCTTTCGAAAGGGTAAGCTCATAATTGGTTCCCTTGGTAAAAGATGCCACCATGGTCTGATATAGATCATCATTGAGCACTTTGGACGGCTGTTTCTTCAGTATGACCATCGGAACGTTCATCTCAAGTGAAGTAAGAAGTGCCGGTGCTATGCCGGAGCTTTCTATCGTCACTATCTTGGTGATCCCTTTCCCCTTGAAATGTACCGCAAATTCTCTTGCACATCTCGACATAAGGAGCGGATCCACCTGATGATTGATAAAGGTATCCACTCTCAGGATATCCTCATTGATCGCCCTTCCGTCACTCAGAATCTTTTCTTCCAATAGTCTCATTTCTTCACCCCTGTTCAAAAGAATGTTTCAAAAACAAAATTACCGTTGCTTCCCTGTTTTGCCCTGTAAAAGCCGAGGTTGTCGGCATCTATCGCATATACGTTACCCGTGGCCTTCGGAGTGCCTCCGGGATCAGTGTAGTACTCATTTATCACGTAAAAAGATCCGTTACCCGAATTCACCATCCTGACAGGCTCATATGTGAATGTCCCGAGCGAGCCTATCACATGACCGTATACATCTGCAAGTACTCCTGCCTGGATAAGATTGACTATGCAGTAATTTGCTGCATCAGCCGCCGTACATACTCCTGACGATCCCATGTCATAGTCCAGATATACGGGATCGCTCATATTACCGTTCTCATCCATGAATCTAAAGGCATATTTGCTCTTTCCGAGCGGAAGCCACATCTCATTGTCGCCCCTGTACACTTTGGATTTCTCGTCAGGATCCGATCCGTCTTCGGTATAGTATATGATGCCTTTGAATTCGGCGCTCTCAGGAGCGGCGTTGTCCGATACTGTAACCGTAAGCCTTTGCGGCCCGGTATAGCTTCCTGATGCAGGTGTCGCAACGAGCTGCCAGTTATGAAGCGGTGCCTGCTCAGTACTGTCTTCCGATACGGTCTCATCCATATTTCCTGCAGGAGCCTCCTCTGTCATTTCCTCATCCGCAGCCTTATTGTTTTTACCGCTCATATTGGCTGTGACGGCATTCTCTACCGCCTGCTCCGGTATGAAAGAAACACCGGACAGGCTTTTGGAAGCAACGACCGCCACTACGATAAGTACGATCAGCAAAAGTCCTGCCATGATGACAGTTGTGATCTGGTCTGTCCTTTCCCTGTTCTGCTCGTTCTTTCTCTTGATACCCGATGCCTCATCCTTCTTTACCATGGGTATTTCCCTGGTAGTGGCATCTATATCGTATTCAGCTGTCGTACTGTCGGATACGTCTATACGGTTTACGGTCCCCGCTATGTCCGAAGAAGCACTGTCAAGATTGTCCTCCAGATCAGCATCATAATCAGGCACGATCTGGACGGCATATCCGCAGCTCGGACAATACAGTTTTCCCTCCGGTATATCAGTTCCGCACTTAGGACATTCCATTCTTTCTATCCCTGGCTGATATCAATACATTCTTCATAAGCATAGCTATGGTCATGGGGCCTACTCCTCCGGGCACGGGAGTGATAGCTCCCGCTACAGGCTCCACATCAGCGTAATCCACATCGCCGCAGAGCTTCCTGCCACCATTCTTCTCGGGGTCGATCCTGTGTATCCCAACATCTATGACAGTAGCCCCTTCCTTTACATACTCGTGCGTGACAAGCTCAGGCTTTCCGATAGCGACGATCAGTATATCCGCTCTGCTGCATACATCCTCGATATGCCTCGTCCTTGAGTGCACCACCGTGACCGTGGCATTCTCACGCAGCATGAGCATCGACATGGGCTTGCCTACTATATTGGACCTGCCCATCACCACACATTCTTTTCCTTCCATCTCCACATTGCTGCGGCGTAAAAGCTCTATGATGCCGGCAGGAGTACAGGATACGAATCCCTTCGTACCTATGCTGAGTGCCCCTACGGAACGCCTTGAAAAACCATCCACGTCCTTTGAGGGGTCTATGGCTTCTATGATCCTGTCTTCATCGATATGCTTAGGTACGGGAAGCTGTACCAGGATGCCGTCCACCTCGTCATCAGCGTTGAGCTTTTCGATAAGCTCTATAAGCTCTGCCTCCGATGTCTCTTCGGGAAGCTCGTATGAAAGAGATCTGATGCCGCAGTATTCACATGCGGTCTTCTTATTCTTCAC
>JAEEGO010000043.1 GCA_016280355.1 Lachnospiraceae bacterium
TCGGGGGCAAGGCGGAGGCACTGGAATTTGTCATAAGGGAGCCTTCTGAAGCTACAAACAAGCCTTTGCAGCAGATGAAGCTTAAGAAGAACCTGCTCGTCGCCTGCATCATGAGAAAGAAAGAGATCATATATCCACGAGGAGGAGATGAGATAAAGGTGGGAGACAAGGTGGTCATAGTGACAGCCCATCAGGGACTTAATGATATCACCGATATCCTGCTTGGCAGTGGAGGTAAAGAGTCTTGAACATCGCCAGTATAGCTTATATCCTGGGCAAACTGATCGAGATAGAGGGTATACTATTCCTGCTGCCGAGTATGGTCGCACTGATCTACAAAGAGAAAGAGGGAGTAGTCTATCTCATATTGGCTGTGGTGTGCTTCCTGTTCGGATTCATTGCCACGAAGAAAAAGCCCGAGAAACAGAATTATTATGCAAAAGAAGGCTTCATAGCCGTAGCAACAGGCTGGATAATAATGTCGATAGTAGGAAGCATACCTTTCGTTCTGACGGATGAGATACCTGATATCACGAATGCTTTCTTTGAGACGGTGTCCGGCTTCACCACCACGGGATCGAGTATCTTAAGTGATGTGGAAAGCCTGTCCAGATGCTCACTCTTCTGGAGGAGCTTCACTCACTGGATAGGCGGTATGGGCGTATTTGTCTTCATGCTTGCCATAATGCCGATGACGGGGACACAGAACATGCACCTGATGAGATCGGAGTCTCCGGGACCTGATGTAGGCAAGCTTGTGCCGAGACTCAGGGATACTGCAAAGATCCTTTATTACATGTATTTCGGCATAACGATCCTGCAGGTTATCATCCTTATGATCACGGGCATGCCTGTTTTTGATGCATTTACGATAACCTTTGGTACAGCAGGTACGGGAGGCTTCGGTGTGAGGAATTCCTCGATTGCCGACTATACTTATCTGCAGCAGCTGATCATATCAGTTTTCATGATCATGTTCGGAGTCAACTTCAACTTCTACTTCTTCATACTGATAAAGAGGAGTCTGAAGGAAGCCTTCAACATGGATGAAGTAAAGGCATACCTTGGTATCATTGCGGTCTCTACAGCGATCATCATGTACAATGCACGGAGTATGTTCAGCGGCCTGTCGGACGGCTTCATCAAGTCCTTCTTCCAGGTGGCTTCGATAATCACTACAACCGGATTTTCAACGGCTGATTTTAACGTATGGCCCTCTCTTTCGAAGCATATCCTGCTGGCCCTTATGATAATGGGAGCCTGTGCGGGATCGACAGGCGGAGGATTCAAGGTGTCAAGGATAGTCATACTGTCAAAGATCTACATCAGGGAGCTTAGGCATTTCATACATCCCAGACTCGTAAAGAACATATATGTCGATAAGAGAAAAGTGAGGGAAGAGACTGTGGACGGAGTGAAGGTCTACCTTGCTTCCTACGTCCTGATACTCATAGTATCCATACTGATCATCAGTCTGGACGGCTTTGATACGGAGACGAATATCTCTGCCGTACTTGCTACTTTGAACAATATCGGACCGGGACTCGGCATGGTGGGACCCATGGGAAATTATGATAATTTCTCGGTGCTCTCTAAATACATCCTTTCATTCGACATGCTGGCAGGAAGACTGGAACTTTATCCCATGCTGTTGCTTTTTGCACCGGATACGTGGAGGAAACAGGGATGAGTGCTTTTCACGGATCTGATCTTGAAAAGATAGAAGAGAAATACGGGATACCCAGAGATGAGATAATATCCTTTGCTGCAAACGTCAGTCCGCTCGGTATATCACAGGGACTCATAGATGCAATGAAGGATCAGATAAGGTGTATTGAAAGATATCCGGAAAGAGACTACAGCAGACTGCGTAAGGCTGTGGGCACATACTGCAAGGCGGATCCGGAACACATCATAGTAGGTAACGGCTCCTCGGAGCTTATCGGAGACGTGATAAAGTACCGTGCCGGAAAGACGGCTCTCATAGTGGCGCCGGCTTACTCCGAGTATGAAAGGTATGTGAAGCTTGCGGGAGGTACACCGGTATATCACGATCTGAAAGAAGAGGAGGATTTCAGGTTCGATCTGAAGGCTCTGTATGAGAGGACTGATGATGACGCCCTTAGGGACGGACTCCTTATAATCTGCAATCCGCTGAACCCCACATCCACTGCGGTAAGAGCAGAGGATATGAGAGATATACTGAAGCTATGCGAGAAAAAGAATATCACCTGTGTTGTGGATGAGACCTATGTGGACTTTGCGGATGAAGAGTACGATATGTCTTATCTTACGAAGGAATACCGTTCTCTTTTTGTGATACGAAGCATGTCTAAATTCTTCAGTGCTCCGGGACTTCGACTGGGGTACGCGATCACTTCCGACGACAGACTGAAGTCGGCGGTCGAAGAGATAAAGGATCCGTGGTCCGTGAGCTCTTTTTCAGAAGCTGCGGCAAGGTATATGCTTACGGATAAAGAGTATATAAAAGAGGTCGGAGAATATATAGAGTGCGAACGAGAGCGAGTGTGCAGAAAGCTCGATGAATTGAAAGCAAAGGGACTTAAGTATTATGAGCCGAAGGCAAACTTCGTTCTGGTGAAGCTGCCGGATAAAGGTGTGAAAGCAGACGGGCTTTTCGAACTGGCAATAAGACAGGGGATGATGATAAGGGACTGTTCCACTTTCAGAGGACTGGATGAATCATATATAAGGTTCTGCTTTATGAGAAAAGAGGATGATGACAGACTGATAGGACTGATAACGGAGACTGTGGATTGAGCCTGAAGCTTGAGATCAAAAAGATAGATGAGACATGCAAGAAGGGGGAGCCGGTAACGGGTACCCTTGTTCTGTATGTAAAGGATACAGACCATATAGCTTTCATGCTCAGGGTATCCCACAGGCGTATACAGCTGTCGAGGACTGATTACAACGGTCCCGTTGGCGAGGAAGGTATCGGCGTAAACTATGAGATAAGCACTTTCGGATTTGATCAGGGGACTGTCTTTAAGGGAAGTATATCGGTGATATCGGATCAGGGAGAAGCCAGGATACCGGTGACACTGAGCATCGTAAGGGATGAGCTTTCATCCTCACAGGGTCCGATAAGAAATCTTTTTCATTTCACAAATCTTGCAAAGGAAAACTATGAAGAGGCATCGAGGCTTTTTTATACGGATGCCATGGACAGGATCTTTTCGGACGGTGACAGGGATACGTATTTCAAGTACCGTGCTTTCAGCGGCCTGACAGGCAGTGATTACCTGACACATGCGGGAGTCGAAGAGTTTCTGATAGAGACCAACAAGAAATCACCGGTGCTTTTGAACTTTGCAGAGTCCGGAGTGATGGAGCGAAGCCTTACAGAAGACAAGGAGATATCCGTTACAGTAAGGAAGAGCGGATGGGGATTTCCTGGATTCAGCCTTGAAGCGGACGCCGACTTTATAGAGCTTGAAAAGAGTGAATACGGCTCTGAGGACTTCGAAGGAAACTTTGCCGAGATCAGATTTACGATAAAGGCGGATAAGCTCCATGAGGGGCATAACTTCGGCAGCCTGAAGCTTGCTTCGCTTCATACGAACATATCCATCCCGGTATTCGTGGATTTACCCAGTGATGACAGGAGCAGGAGAGAGAAGCTCATCTCAAAGCAGAATGCAATATTGAAGCTCAAGAATGAACTCATAAGAAAAAGGATAAGAGAAAGCTACGAGGCTGAGTGGATAGAGCAGTCAGGCAAGCTGATAGAGCGACTGATGGAAAGGGACAGGAACGA
>JAEEGO010000044.1 GCA_016280355.1 Lachnospiraceae bacterium
GGATTTGCTGCAGAGTTCAAGAAATTCATTATGCGTGGAAACGTGCTGGATATGGCAGTCGGTGTTATCATCGGAGGCGCTTTCCAGGCCATAATCTCCAGTCTCGTTAACGACATCATCATGCCCGTTATCACCATGATCACCGGTGGCATCGATTTTACCAACTGGTTCATCTCACTGGACGGAACCCATTACGCAACACTTGCAGCTGCCCAGGAGGCAGGTGCTTCAACCCTTAACTACGGAGTATTCATCACCGCAGTCATCAACTTCCTGCTCATGGCCATCGTTGTATTCCTCATCGTCAAGGCTATGAACAAGGCTTCCGAGAAGGTTGCAAAGAAGAAGGAAGCGGCACCTGTTACCACCAAGATCTGCCCTTACTGCAAGAGCGAGATCAACAAGGACGCTACCAGATGCCCTCACTGTACTTCCGAACTTAAATAAGAGCCACGTGAGTCACGGGGACGGTTCTACTGACTCAAAAGTTCAGTCAATGAGCCACGATATGAGTCGTATTTGAGTCAGTAGAACCGTCCCCATGACTCACAAGAGATTTACATGATTTCACGATATTTCAGGGATAAATTACACAAGGTTAGAACGAACAGGGCAGGCACCGTCACTAAGGCGGCGCTTGCTTTGTGCGTATGCATATTACTGGGAGGCTGCGGATCCGGGTCCGATAATATCAAGACCGCTTACGACTGCCTTGGAGCTCTGGATTACACCGGAGCCCTTGCCGCACTTTCAAATGCGGAGAATGCGGGAGAAGATGCCAGGGAGATTGCAAGAGCCAGGGGCATCGCATACATCGGCCAGGCAGATTACCCGGGTGCCGTGGAACAGTTTACTATCAGTCTTAATTCCGGCACCGGATATCCCGATGAGATGGATGTTGATATCAACTATTACCTGGCTGCCGCTTACGACGGCATGGGCGATTACGCATCCGCTGAGGGCAGATATGATGCCATCATCGCATACTGTGACGATACCGAAAGTTACCTCTTGCGTGCCGCAGCAAGGCTTAAGCAGGGAAAATTCGAGGAAGCCGTAAGTGACTTCAATGTCGTAACAAGCAGAAAACCCGATGACTACAATACTCTCATCGAGATCTACGAGATGCTCACCGCCATCGGATACAGGGAAGCGGGCCTTGAATACATCAGTACCGCCATTGCTTCCGATACCGGCAAGATGACGGATTCCGAAAAGGGACGCATGTATTACTACATGGGCGAATATACCCAGGCTGCAGCACTTCTGGAGAGTGCAAGAAACTCAGACGGAAGCATTACCAGTTCTCTTTTCCTTGGACGTGCTTACGAAGCCATGAACGAGTACAACTATGCAGCCAATGTGTATGAGAGCTACATGGGCTCCAAGGGAGCAAGTTCCGAACTTTACGATCAGCTGGGTCTCTGCAGGCTCAAGATGGGCGAGTATGAAGCAGCCCTTGAAGCCTTCAAGGCAGGTATGGAATGTGACGACGGAACCTTTGCCAAGAGCCTTGAGTACAACCTGGCATGTGCTTACGAATATAACGCAGACTTTGAAACCGCATACGAAATGATGCAGTCTTATGTCGCAAAATATCCCGATGACGAGGATGCAGCAAGAGAACTTCTTTTCCTCGAAACCAGAGTGAACCAGGTGAGTCAGGGGGACGGTTCTACTGACTCATAAAACAAATAAACAATCAAAGTGATAACGTGCTTAATGAGTCAGTAGAACCGTCCCCCTGACTCACTGACTCACCCAGGAGAATAAAATGATCAATCAGCTTGTTAAATCCATCAGGGCTAAAGAGGCTCCCATCGTTGTTGGCCTCGATCCCAATCTTAATTTCGTACCCGAATTCATTAAGACCAAGGCATTCAAGGAAGCGGGCGAAACCTTAGAGGGTGCCGCTCTTGCATTCAAAGAGTACAACAAGGGCATCATCGATGCCGTTGCTGACCTTATCCCTGCTGTAAAGCCCCAGATCGCAATGTATGAGCAGCTTGGGATCCCCGGGCTTGAGGTCTTCAAATGGACCTGTGAGTATGCTCAGGAAAAGGGCCTGGTTGTCATCGGCGACATCAAGAGAGGCGACATCGGTTCCACTTCGGAGATGTATGCTGTGGGCCACATCGGAAAGACCAAGATCGGTGCTAATTCCATCGCCGCATTTAACGAGGATATCGTAACCGTTAACCCTTACCTTGGTTCAGACGGTGTGCTTCCCTTTGTAAAGGTCTGTGAAGCTGAAAAGAAGGGTATCTTCGTTCTTGTTAAGACATCAAATCCTTCCAGCGGAGAGTTCCAGGACAGACTCATCGACGGAAGAGCTCTTTACGAGCTGGTTGCAGAGAAGGTTAACGAGTGGGGAGCATCCACCATCGATCCCGAGACCGGATATTCCGAAGTGGGAGCTGTTGTGGGAGCTACTTACCCCGAGCAGGGAAAAATATTAAGAAAGCTCATGCCCAAGGCTTACATCCTGGTTCCCGGATACGGGGCACAGGGCGGCAAGGGCGCAGATCTTGTTCACTTCTTCAATGAGGACGGCTTAGGCGCCATAGTTAATTCCTCAAGAGGCATCATTGCCGCATACAAGCAGGAAGCATACGCTAAGTGCGGTGAGGAAGGATATGCAGAGGCTTCAAGGCTCGCTGTTCTTGACATGAAAGAAGATCTTAAGCAGGCGCTTGTAAAGTAAACCTATCAAAAGTGTTTTGGAGGCTGATGATATGAAGAAAGTTTTGTTTGTAGCATCTGAGGGGGTGCCCTTCATCAAAACAGGTGGATTGGCAGACGTTGTAGGCTCTCTTCCCAAGTATCTTGACAAGAGATATTTCGATGTCAGGGTTTTCCTTCCCAAGTATCTCTGCATGAAGCAGGAGATGAAGGATAAGCTTGAGTACATCGATTCCTTCTACATGGATTACAACTGGCAGAACATCTATGTGGGTCTTTTTAAGGCCGTTGTGGACGGAATCACCTACTACTTTATCGACAACGAATATTACTTCAGCGGCCCCAAGGTTTATAACGACGATCCCAGATATGAGATCGAAAGATATACCTACTTTTGTAAGGCGGTTCTTTCCGCACTTCCCGTGCTGGATTTCAGACCCGACCTCATCCACTGCCACGACTGGCAGACCGGACTCATTCCCGTTTATCTTAAGGAGCGTTTTGCGGGAAGCGATTTCTACCGCGGAATCAAGACCGTTATCACCATCCACAATCTGAAGTTCCAGGGCAAGTGGGATGTTAAGACCGTAAAGAGTATCACCGGCCTTCCCGACTATTATTTCACCCCCGACAAGCTGGAGTCCTACAAGGATGCCAACCTCTTAAAGGGAGGAATAGTATTTGCGGATGCGGTCACCACCGTAAGCGACACCTACGCAGAGGAGATCAAGACCCAGTTCTACGGTGAGAACCTGGACGGACTTTTAAGAGCCCGCAGCAACTCCCTTCGCGGTATCGTAAACGGAATAGACTACGAGAGATTCAATCCCGAGACCGATGATTATCTAGTAAAAAAATACAACGCTTCCAACTTCCGTAAGGAAAAATCCAAGAACAAGAAGGCTCTCCAGGAGCAGCTTGGACTTACGGTTGATGAGAAGAAGATGATGATCGGTATCGTATCCAGACTTACCGA
>JAEEGO010000045.1 GCA_016280355.1 Lachnospiraceae bacterium
ACAGGTCTCAAAGACCTCCTTGGGATCCAGAGGATCCTTGTGATACAGTTCCTTAAGCATCACGTTCTTAAGAGTACATATATCCTCTATCCTCTCCTTCAGATAATCCTCATCAAGCAGATCACAGGCCTGGATACCCTTTTTGGCATATTTGTCCGAATAGAAAGGAGCTATGCCGCTCTTCGTGGATCCGAAAGCCTTGCCCGAAAGTCTCTCCTCCTCACATACATCAAAGAGTACATGATAAGGCATCAAAAGCTGCACTCTGTCCGAGATGAGTATCTTCGGCTTCGGTACACCCTTTGCTACGATATCGTCCACCTCATTCTTGAGTTTCATCACATCAAGTGCCACACCTGAGCCGATAATGTTCGTCACATTCTCATTGAACACTCCCGACGGGCAGGTATGCAGGGCGAACTTACCATATTTATTCTTTATGGTATGTCCCGCATTGGCTCCGCCCTGAAAACGTGCCACTATATCCGCTTCTTCAGCAAGGACATCGGTTATCTTTCCCTTTCCTTCATCTCCCCAGTTTGCACCTACTATAGCTTTGATCACTTTCTTATCCTCCCGGTATTACTGATGTTGCTGTATACTTCAGGTACCTTATACATTTACTTCCGCGCTCTCGCCGAGCAGATCCTTATATCTGTCAAGCACGGGATCCACAAATTCCTTTATGAAACGCTCCACCTGATGCGTCGCGCACCCGGTATATTTCGAAGGCTCAAGTCCTGCCCTTAGCTCCTCGTACGTCATTCCGAAGGTCTCATCTGCTGCGATGAGTTCAAGGAGATTATTATCCTTGCCTTCCACCTTGACGGTTTTGCCTGCCTCCATGGACAGCTCTCTGATCCTCTCATGCAGTTCCTGACGGTTGCCGCCCTTCTTCACACAATCCATCATGATATTCTCGGTAGCCATGAAGGGAAGCTCTGCCATCAGATGCTTCTCTATGACCTTGTCATATACCACAAGTCCGTCCACCACGTTCATATCAAGTGTCAGTATGCCGTCTATAGCAAGGAAAGCCTCAGGTATAGACAGTCTCTTGTTCGCCGAGTCATCAAGTGTACGTTCGAACCACTGCACAGATGAAGTGATCCAGGTGTTCATGGTATCACTCATCACATATCTTGCAAGCGATGCTATCCTCTCGGATCTCATCGGATTTCTCTTGTATGCCATAGCGGATGAACCTATCTGTGATTTCTCGAAAGGCTCCTCCACTTCCTTGAGATGCTGCAGCAGTCTGATGTCATTGGACATCTTGTGCGAGGATGCTGCTATACCCGCAAGTACATTAAGTACCCTGCCGTCCACTTTTCTTGAATATGTCTGTCCCGACACCGGATAGCATGCCTCAAATCCCATCTTCTTCGCTATCATGGGATCCAGCTTGTCCACCTTGTCCTGATCTCCCTCGAACAGTTCAAGGAAGGATGCCTGTGTCCCGGTAGTACCCTTTGAGCCGAGAAGCTTCAGTGAATCCTGTACATATTCAAGATCGGATAGATCCATGAGAAACTCCTGCAGCCACAGTGATGCTCTCTTACCGACTGTCGTAGGCTGTGCAGGCTGGAAATGCGTGAATCCAAGCGTCGGAAGCGCTTTGTATTTATCGGCGAATTCCCTAAGCTTTGCTATGACATTAACGAGCTTCTTCTTCACCAAAGACAGTGCTTCATGCATGATTATGATGTCGGTATTGTCACCCACATAGCAGGATGTAGCTCCCAGATGGATGATGCCTGCTGCCTTCGGGCACTGCTGTCCGTAAGCATAGACATGGCTCATCACGTCATGCCTCACCTTCTTCTCACGCTCACGTGCGACATCATAGTTGATGTCCTCTATATGAGCCTTCATCTCATCTATCTGCTCGTCAGTGATATCAAGCCCCAGCTCTTTCTCAGTCTCAGCCAGTGCTATCCAGAGTCTCCTCCATGTGGAGAATTTCTTGTCCTCCGAGAAGATATGCTGCATCTCTTTGCCTGCATACCTCTCCGACAGAGGACTGATGTATCTGCTCGTATCAGCCATGATTCCTGTCCTTTCTTATTGCCTCAAACCGAAGAAAGATTATACCTTTAAACACACTATTTATCAAGAAAGACGGCACCCATGACATATCCGTCGTTCCAAATAAAAGTGCTGTCGCATTATCCTATGCGGCAGCTCCCCTCCAACCTGCGTTTAATGCAAAGTCTATTCTATCCTTATATCCGTGAGTGCGACCTGATCTCCCGTGATAGCCACATATACCCTGTCATGCTCGTCATTGAGTGTAGTCGTATTCTCAAGGCTTATACCAAGGGTCTCTGTCTTCATGACGATCTGTCCGCCCTTTCTCTCAAAGAATACCTCGCAGTTCAGTCCCTCTTTGTTGGCTTCCTGCCATGCAGGCCACCCCGGGAATGCATCCGTCTTTTTTACAACGAACCTGTTGCGTGCATATTCGCCGTCGCCCTGATCTTCACCATCGAGCTTGATCAGATCATACTCCCTGTAACCCGGACCACCGACCTTTCCGTCATCGGAGCCGTAAAGCAGGATGTAAGGACAGTGCCACACAAGACTCGATACAGGAAGGCTCATCGTATGGAATCTGAAGATAAGTCTGTTCTTCAGCTCTACCCCCTCTGTAGTTGCAGAGCGTGTCTGATCGATCTGTATATTTTTAATATCTGCTTCAAAGTGCTCTATATAGCTTACAGGCTTTGCTATCCTCGGTATGTCCTCTGACTGTACCGTCTCACCTGTAGTCTCGGACTGGATATTAAGCAGCCTGCAGTTCTCTCCGGTGAGTCCGATATACGAAGCCTTTGATCCGCTGGGAAGCGCCACTATGACTTCCTTTGCATAGTCATCAGCCCTCATGATCAGCTTCAGGTGATCCTCATATCGTCCCGCTATGATCTCATATCTGAGATTGCCCTCAGGACTCTTGCCTGTCCCCTTATCATCGATTTCCTTTTCCTCGATATTTCTTGCAGCTGTTGTGACGCTGTACTTATCAAACCAGATCTCTCCGTACTCAAGGTAAGCGTATCTGTCGATCTCCTTTGCGGTAAAGTGGAACCTGCCGTCATAGGAATCAAACAGTATTATCGAAGGTGCACTGAATCCGTTTTCAGGCTCCTCTTCAAGTTCACACTCAAAGCTTATCTTTCTCATGTTCCCTTCTACCGGGATACCTCTGGATACCTGCTCCCTGTATGCTTTGCAGGCGATCTCCTCCTCAAGCTCGCTCTTGTTATCCGCGGCTTTTTCATTGGTCTCCGAATCCATGATCTTTACCATGATCCCTGCAAAGGCAGGATCATACTCTTCACCGGCACCCTTGATAAAAGCTTCTCTTGCCATGAAGTCGGGCCATGCATCACGGTATCTTTTCCTCGTTGTCATCGTAACGTAGGAATCAGCCACGCCGACTATCCTTGCAATCTCGGGTATTTCCTCACCCTTCAGTCCTTCGGGATATCCTTTTCCGTTGTACCTTTCGTGACTGTACAACGCTCCCTGACGAAGGTAAGGGTATTCTGTGATGCTTGACAGGATCTCCGCACCTATGAGCGGCTTCTCCCTCATAGCTTCATAATCTCTTTTATTCGGATCGGTATCGTTTTTTATCACCTTGTCGGGTATACCTATGAGTCCGACATCATGGAGCAGTGCGGTATAATATGCCTTCTCGCACTCTTCTTCATTCTTGCCTGCAAGAGTAGCGATCCTTCTTGCATAGTTCGCTGTCCTTACGGCGTTGCCCTTTGTGAAGTCGTCTTTCTTTTCAACTGCTGAGACGAAGGCTGTGGCAGTCTGGTCAAACAGCCTCTTCATCCTCATCTGCTCACCCTGCATGCTGAGTATTTCTTTCTCGTGGGAGCGCTCCATTATCTTGTTCAGTCCAAGGAGTGCATACACGATAAAGCTCACTATGAGCAGTGCAGCTATCGTATCAAAATAATTCCCGCCTCTGGAATACGTTGTGACAAGCTCGGGATAACGGTATCCGACGATCCATGTAAGCACCGTCACGATGGCGTTTAATCCGAGCATCACTGCCTTGAACCTGCCCTCGAGTATCATCGTGATATATATGGTGCCAAGCAAAAGCCATATGGGTGCGCCTCCCTCGACTCCTCCGTTTGTAAAGAACATCCCCGGCAGGAAGAAAAAGACCAGGATGATCGAGATCACTATCTTTGCCCTTTTTATCCTGTTCTTCTTTATCGTAAATATGACATAAACCGAGAAAAACAATGTTCCTATCGCAGTAGAGACCGTGGCGATCAGAGGCTCGCGCATGATGAGACCGCAGGGTATCGCCACAAAAAGGGCAATAAGAACTGTCATTGAAAACAGGACAAATGCCTTATCCTGGTAATCAACCGTCGTGTCGTAGAAATATGAGCGTAACCTGTCGAAAGGTTTTTTCTTCTCAGACATCAGCCCTTCCCCTTACTGTAATGATATTCCATAGTTTCTTCGTTATACTTTTTCAATATGACCTTAACCTCAGGAAGTGCTTCCATGAAAACTTCCACGCACTTCGGATCAAACTGCGTTCCCTTACCCTCTTCCAGTATTGTCAATGCCTTGTCAAGCGGGAAAGCCGGCTTGTACACTCTCGGAGATGTCAGCGCATCAAAGACATCGGCGACTGCCATTATACGTGCCGAAAGCGGTATCACTTCACCGTGTATCCTGTCGGGATACCCTTTTCCGTCCCATCTCTCATGATGGTAGGCAGCCATGTTTCTGGCTTCCTTCAGATAGTTGTCACCTTCTACTGTACTGATGGCGTGCTCCATTATCCTCTTACCTGCAGTAGTATGTGTCTTCATGATCTCATACTCTTCGTCGGTCAGCTTGCCGGGTTTGTTCAGCACTTCATCAGGTATGTTTATCTTACCCACATCATGCAAAGGTGCGGAGCGGACCACATCCGATATGAACTTCGGAGTAATCTTCTCTATGTAGTACCCCTTCTTCTTAAGCCCCTCTACTATGATCCTTACATATGCAGCGGTCTTCTGGACATGAGCTCCCGTATCGGAGTCTCTGCTCTCGACTAGGTCTGCCATCGTGATGATAAGACCGTCCTGCATCTTTGCGGTTGATTCGGATAGCTTTCTGATACTGCGGACCTGTTCCGCCTGATTCTTTGTCATACCGGTTGCCGAAAGATACAGATTTTCAAGCTCGTCTCCTGTGTGTATCCCAAGGCTTCTGAACATCTTCACGTTCTCGTCCATGCTCTCCTGAGTCCCGGAAGTATTACTGAGTCTGTTCATGCATTTAACGATTGAGTTGACCGGTAAGATGATGTGATAGTTCGTCAGCCATATCGTAAATGTACACATCAGGATAAAGAATCCGAAGAAGACCGAGATGATCTCGACAAGGAAGCTTCTGGTCGCTGCATCAAGTCTTTGCATATCAACATCCGCTATAGCGTAGCAGACACATTTTCCGTCTGATGAATACACTGGACTCATAGCTGTGAGCAGATGGCCGTATTTATCATTCGTAAGAATGGGCTCTATCTCCTCGCCTGCAAGCAGCTGCGGGATATATGGCTCAAATCCTTCGTCATAGGGTATGAAGGCTCCTACCTCATTACCCGGAAGTTCTTCGGTATCTATATCGAATACGACACGGAACCCTTCGGGCTCTGCCTTGTAAACATACAGGTACTCTATCTCCACTGAACTTTCAAGGATCATCTTCAGCCTGTTTTTGATCTCTTTGTAATCACGGGTATTTCCGCCGTCCTCCAGATAAACCTCCACACGGTCTCCGTTGATGCTGCCCGCAGCAAGGCCTGCCGTACCTAGTGCTATCTGCGAATGTTCATTTATGGTGGCTTTTCTGTAGCTGTTCACACTGAGCACGGTACATACCACTGCTACCGTTGAAAGCGAGAACACAAAGACCACGAGAGTCTTTACCCTGAGGGAGACCCTGCGCACATCAGTCTTTTTATGCACTTTGTTATCATCGTCATCGTCAGCTATGGGATTTTGCATCCACATATTAAAGCCAAAATACCGATGATATTTTTGGGGTATCAGGCGGATAAGAATCAATGCGAGTATGACAGTTATCGTCTTATCCGGCAGATCCGTGATCATTTTTGAAAGGATATGTGCTATCACGGGATCCACATGTCCTGTCACGCTTAGGATGCTGCTCAGTGACTCATCGTCAAAAGACAATCCCTCCATGAACCACGGTATCAGTGCTCCGAGCCCTCCACAGATAACTGTAAAGAGGATTATCATTCCGATCGCACCGTGTATCTTTTTGATCCATCCCCTCTCAGCAAAAAAAGCCGAAAAGAAAGCGATCAGTACATTGAGCACTCCGTAGTACAGT
The DNA here is from genome assembly GCA_016280355.1 of Lachnospiraceae bacterium. GTDB lineage: Bacteria > Bacillota > Clostridia > Lachnospirales > Lachnospiraceae > NK4A144. The sequence goes on from JAEEGO010000045.1 coordinate 6,388, forward strand.
GACGAGGGCTCAGATATGGCCATGATAATATTTGTGAAAAATCCGACAAGAACGCCGGGCAGATATCCGCCAAGAGCAGCGACCATGATCGTACCTACCGTATCAAGATATAGCGGCAGATTAAGTGCGGAAACCAAAGAGTTCAGCAGCAGATTGAGAGCCAGACCGGCTATGCAGAGAGCAGCGGTCACTATATTGGGTCTCTTACGAAAAAATTCCAATACCCCGGAATTATTCATCACCTTCCTCCACGATCATACTATCCAATAGTATACACATTATTTTGCAAAATGACCAATACCCTGTCCGGGAAATAAACGTCCGGTCTGAGGCAGTAAAAAAGGGCTTACCGTGTGATCTGACGGTAAGCCCTTTCTGATCTTTTATATGATCGGATTACTTGTAATTAACGATCTTGCCGAAGTCGGGCTTCAGTGAAGCTCCGCCTACAAGTCCGCCGTCGATGTCAGGCTTTGCGAAAAGCTCAGCTGCGTTCTCTGCATTTACTGATCCGCCGTACTGAATGATGATAGCCTCGGCTACATCATCACCGTAGAGCTCCTTGATGCAGGCTCTTATTGCTGCGCAGACCTCCTCGGCCTGATCAGAAGTAGCGGTCTTGCCTGTGCCGATAGCCCAGATAGGCTCGTAAGCTATGACTGCTTTCTTAGCCTGATCTGCTGTAACGTTCAGGAAAGCGATCTTGATCTGCATCCTGATCCAGTCGATAGTGATGCCCTGCTCACGCTGTGTAAGAGACTCACCGCAGCAGATGACAGGTGTGAGACCATGCTCGAATGCCTTGAGTACCTTCTTGTTGACAGTCTCATCTGTCTCACCGAAGTACTCTCTTCTCTCAGAGTGGCCGATGATCACATGAGTAGCTCCTGAATCAACTACCATATCGGGAGAGATCTCGCCTGTATATGCGCCCTTCTCCTCGAAGTACATATTCTCTGCTCCAACCTTGATGTTGGTTCCCTTTGTAGCTTCTACTACTGCGGGTATGTCTATTGCGGGTACGCAGAAGAGCACATCCACGTCATCTGATGCCACGAGGGGCTTCAGTGTGTTTACGAGCTCGACAGCCTGGGTGGGTGTCATGTTCATCTTCCAGTTGCCGGCTACAAGCTTACGTCTTGCCATTTTCATTTCCTCCTTGGAAAAACTAGTCTTTATAATTCAATGCTTTACGATATCTTATTTGTTATCAGCTGCGTAAACGCCGGGAAGCTCCTTGCCCTCAAGGAACTCAAGTGAAGCACCGCCGCCTGTGGAGATATGAGACATCTTGTCAGCAAATCCGAGCTGATTAACAGCAGCTGCAGAATCACCGCCACCGATGATAGTCGTAGCAGACGTATCAGCCAGAGCCTTTGCTACAGCCTTTGTACCTTCAGCGAGCACAGGATTCTCGAACACACCCATAGGGCCGTTCCATACAACAGTCTTTGCACTCTTCACTGCATCAGCATAAGCCTTCTGAGTATCAGGTCCGATATCAAGACCTTCCTTGTCATCAGGGATCTCATTCGTAGCGCATACGGATGTAGCGATATCAGCCTTGTCTATGGGATCCGGGAATCCGTCACAGATCACTGTATCTATGGGAAGAAGGAGCTTCTTGCCAAGCTTCTCTGCCTTAGCCATCATCTCCTTACAGTAGTCAAGCTTTGTATCGTCTACAAGGCTCTTTCCTACCTTGCCGCCCTGAGCCTTTACGAATGTATAAGCCATACCTCCGCCGATGATGAGAGTATCAGCTTTCTCAAGCAGGTTGTCTATAACGTTGAGCTTGTCTGCAACCTTTGCTCCGCCGAGTATAGCCACGAAAGGACGTA
>JAEEGO010000046.1 GCA_016280355.1 Lachnospiraceae bacterium
AGCCTACGGGCTTCCCTATGATGTTCACATCACCTTCAACGTCCACTATATCGTCTTCTATTTTGAAAGCAGTCCCTACTAGCAGGGCCACCTCGCTTATCTTATTGATGTTATTCACTCCTGCCCCCGCAAGCACTGCTCCTATCATCATTGCAGCCTGTATCAGGGCACCGGTCTTATTCGCATGGATATACATGAGCTCATCGATATCCACGTTCTTCTTCTTGCTCTCGGCATCCACATCGCATGCCTGACCTCCGAGCATCCCGTTAAGACCAGATTTCTCCGCAAGGATCTGCAGGGCTCTTATCACTCTGTCGCTTTTTGCTCCCTTTATATCAAAAGCCTTCAGCGCCGTCTCAAAAGCCATACCCTGCAGCCCGTCGCCTGCAAGGATAGCCATTCCTTCACCATAAATGACGTGTGTTGTCTTTCTTCCGCGGCGGAACTCGTCGTTGTCCATGGCCTCCAGATCGTCATGTACCAGCGAGTATGTATGTATCATCTCTATCGCCGCCATGAAGGGCTCTACCACTTCATTCTTTCCGCCGAACATCTTGAAGGTCTCGTCCATGAAGATCGGACGCAGCCTCTTGCCGCCCACCTTCACCGAGTAGTTCATGGCAGAGATGACTGTTGAAGGATAGCCCTCTTCCTTCGGCAGATACTTGAATATGATCTCGTCTGCACGCAGCGCTGCGAGCTTTAATTCAGATTCATTCATCGAAATCCTCCGTTCTTCCCTCGTCGTCTATGAGCTTTACCTTCTTCTCGACTTCATCTATCGCAGCCGATGTCTCCTTCAGGGCCTTCATTCCCTTTTCATAAAGCGCAAAGGAATCCTCCAGCGAGATATCCTCGTCTTCCATCTTCTCGAGTATCCCGTCCAGATATTCAAAGCTTTCTTCAATGCTCATCTTCTTCGATTCTTTTGACATCGGCAGTCACCTTTCCGTGCAGCATGTATATGTTGATAGTATCCCCTTCGGACAGCTTTCGGGCATCCCTTATATTCTTTCCCTTCTCATCCGATACGTAAGAATAACCCATCGTAAGCTTCTCAAGAGGCGATACGCCCTTGAGCCTCTCGGCATAGATGGCATTATCGTGTCTTGCTTTATCAAGCCTCTTCCTCATCAGTACGGGAAGGGTGGTCTGAAGCCTCTCAAGCCTTGCAAGGTCTCTCATGCCGGTCTCTCTCATGGCCCTTCTCATACGGTTTTCGGTATCGGCAAGCCGCATCTTCTTTGCGTTGATCACGGCATCCGGCCGCTTTTCCTTCAGCGCCGCCCCGTATTCACGGACTCTCAGCTTCTCCGTCGAAAGCATCCGCTCGATCTCATGGCGCAGGGCTTCCCTGTATCCGTCAAGCTGAGATATCAGTTCATCATAGTCAAAGACTGCAAGCTCGGCTGCAGCAGACGGAGTCGGTGCCCGAAGGTCAGCTGCGAAATCTGCTATCGTCGTGTCCGTCTCATGCCCCACCGCCGATATCAGCGGTGTAGAACAGTTGAATATGGCTTCCGCCACTGTCCTTTCGTTAAAGGCCCACAGGTCCTCTATGGAGCCTCCTCCGCGGCCTGCTATGATCACATCCACTCCGGCCGCATCCAGCACTCTTATCCCCTGTGCCACGGACTCGGCAGCGCCTTCGCCCTGTACCTTCGCGGGGTAGAGTATTATCTCTATATACGGATCTCTCCGCTTCGCTATGTTTATTATATCCCTGACCGCGGCTCCCGTGGGTGCCGTGACCACTCCGAGCCTTTTGATGTACTCCGGTATGGGCTGCTTGTACTGCTCTGCAAACATGCCCATCTCTTCAAGCTCTGCCTTCAGTGCGAGGTATCGCTCATAGAGCTCGCCCCTGCCCTCTTTTGTTATCTTCTTCGCATATATCTGATAGCTGCCGGCTTTCTCATATATGCCTACCGCTCCGGTGATCTCGACCTTCATGCCGTTTGACAGCTCGAAGTCGAGCGCATACGCGTCGGAAGCAAACATCACGCCCGACATTGCCGCCCCGTCATCTTTTATCGTGAAATATATATGCCCTGATGAGTGGTATTTGACGTTGGACAGCTCGCCCTTCACCGACAGCGCCCTCAAGACGGCATCCCTGCCTATCAGGCTCTTCAGATATGATGTGATCTGAGTTACGGAATATACCTTGCCCATTGATATATGATCTACGTGAACTTCGCCAGTACTCCGTTCACAAATGCTCCTGCCTGGTCCTGACCGTATTTCTTGGCCAGCTCTACTGCTTCGTTGATGGCTACCTTCTCGGGTATGTCGTCATCATATCGCAGCTCGTATATCGCGAGCCTCAGTATGGACAGCTCTACCTTGCCTATGCGGCCTATCTTCCATCCGGTGCTGTTTTCCTCTATCAGCCTGTCTATCTCAGGAAGCTTCTCCTCCACCGCATGAAATCTCTCCTCTATGTAAGCGGAGCTCTCGGCATCCACAGGCTCGTCCAGCCCCTCGAAGTATGTCCCCGTTACCTCGGCCATATCCTCGGGCTTATTGAATATAGATTCGAAGAGGAGCACAAAAACATGCTCCCTTACAGCACTTCTTCCGATCATTTATCGGTCCTTGGTTCGTTTGTAACGCTCGTTATTCTTATATTTACGTCCGTGACATTAAGGCCCGTCATGTTCTCGATGGCACTCTTGACCTTGTCCTGCACCTTGCGGCATGTCTCCATGACGTTGTATCCGTACTTCATCACAAGCGCCAGATCCACTCTGACCATGTTGCCGGCTATATCCACTCTTACACCGCTTCCGCTGCCGCTCTTCATGCCTACGGACTTCATGAGCTTCTGTCCGATGCTGCCTGTGGTGCCGCTCACACCCTCTACCTCGCCCGCAGCAAGAGCCGCTATGGATGCTACCACGTCGTCGGCTACCTTTACCTCACCGGCGCTGCTGGAATCCAGCGTATATACTTTTTCGATTTTTTCAGTCGTTACTTCATTCTTCGATGCCATATCTGTCCTCCGGATAAGTAAAAAAATGAGTCGGTTATGAGTATATCACATAGGGGTGAAAAGATAAAACGCATCACCCTCAGTCGTTTTCGTTAAACTCCTCGAGTATCAGCCCGTCGTTGCGGTCGAGCGTCATGCCTACACTCCACGAATTCACGAAGAGAAGCAGCGGATTGCCCTTGAGGTCGCGTATCTTCTTCATGTCGGATGTACCCGTGATGGAGTCAAGGTCTATATTGTCGTTCTTTATCCATCTGATGTACTCGTACGGCAGCTGCTCCATACGTATATCCACGTTGTATTCATTCTTGAGCCTGTATTCGAGCACGTCAAACTGCAGCACGCCCACGACGCCCACTATGATCTCCTCCATGCCGCCCTTCGGCTCCTCAAAGATCTGGATCGCGCCCTCCTGTGCTATCTGCGTGATACCCTTCACGAACTGCTTACGCTTCATGGTATCTATCTGGCGCACTCTCGCAAAGTGCTCCGGTGCAAATGTCGGTATGCCGCCGTATCTGAACTTATCCTCGCTCATGCACAGGGTATCGCCTATGGAATAAATGCCCGGATCGAAGATCCCGATGATATCTCCGGCATACGCCTCGCTTACCATGTGCCTGTCATCCGCCATCATCTGCTGCGGCTGGGAAAGCCTTACTTCCTTCTCTCCCTGCACATGCCATACATCCATACCCGCGGTGAACCTTCCCGAGCATATCCTCATGAAAGCCACCCTGTCCCTGTGTGCCTTGTTCATGTTTGCCTGTATCTTGAAGACGAAAGCCGAGAACGGCCTTTCCGCAGGATCTATGAGTCCCTTATCCGACATCCTCGGCAGAGGGCTTGTCGTCATCTTGAGGAAGTACTGCAGGAAGCTCTCCACGCCGAAGTTTGTCAGTGCCGAGCCGAAGAAGATCGGTGACAGCTTGCCGTGGGATACCGCATCCTGATCGTACTCAGCTGATGCCCCGTCGAGCAGGTCGATCTCACCCATCAGCTGCTCGTATCTCTCTTCTCCTATGGCTTCCTTAAGCTTTGCCTCATCGCCTATATCTATGACCTCTTCCGTACCCTCCTTGGTACCCTTCTGCGTATCCGAGAAGAGGATCACCTGCTTCCTGTTCCTGTCGTAGACACCCTTGAAATCCTTACCCGAGCCGATGGGCCAGGTAACGGCCGTAGTCTCTATGCCAAGCTCATGCTCCACCTGATCTATGAGCTCGAAGGAGTCCAGTGCATCCCTGTCCATCTTGTTGAAGAAGGTAAATACCGGTATGCCCCTCCTTGCCACTACCTTAAAGAGCTTTCTCGTCTGAGGCTCCACTCCCTTTGCCGCATCTATGACCATCACCGCATTGTCGGCAGCCATCAGCGTCCTGTAGGTATCCTCGGAGAAGTCCTGGTGTCCCGGTGTATCCAGTATGTTCACGCACTTATCCTGATATTCAAACTGCAGCACGGAAGAAGTGACGGAGATACCTCTCTCCTTCTCTATGTCCATCCAGTCCGAGACCGCATGCTTTGCCGTAGCCTTGCCCTTTACGCTTCCGGCCGTATTGAGCTGCCCGCCGTAAAGCAGGAACTTCTCGGTGAGCGTGGTCTTACCCGCATCGGGGTGCGAGATGATCGCAAACGTCCTTCTTCTGTTTATGTTTGAAGCTATATCCTTATCCAAATCCAAACCTCCTGCCCGTATCAGGGCAGCACTATCCTATCAGATTCACATATCAAAGTCCATGTGTGAGACATACCGCTCCTGGAACGTGGGATCAGAAGCCAGATCCACCGGCCTGCACCTGTCCCTTAAAGCTGCTATATCCTTTAGCCTGCCGTCAGTGTCCCCTTCCAGAAGCTTTGCGGCTCCCTTCAGCGAGATATTGCCGACACCGCTGACACATTTCTCCGTCACGCCCGGGATCATGCCTATCCTAAGAGCCGACTTCGCATTTATGCCGTTACCCATGCCTCCCGCAAGGAACATGCTCTGTACATCCACTCCGATTATGCCTGCCTTATCGCACAGTATCTCAAACCCTGCCGCTATCGCAGCCTTCGCAAGCTGCACATGTCTCATGTCATCCTGTGTGAATACAAGCCTTCCTCCGACAGGCAGTCTCGTGATCACATATCCCGCATCCGTAGCCACTGTACTGTCGTCTGTGACATCGGAAGCGAAGGTGCCGTGCTCGTTGCATCTCCTTGTCCTTACAAGCTCCGATACGCAGTCTATGACGCCGCTGCCGCAAAGCCCCGTCGCAGGCCTCGGCCTGCCCGAGTGATCTCCTATCACGGTGTACTCCGCCTTACCGTCCTCACCTATCTTCATGTGGTCTATGGCGCCCGGCACGCTTCCCGTACCGCAGCTTATCTCACCGCCCTCAAACACGGGACCCGCCGCAGTCGATGACACGTATATGGTGCTGTCTTTTACGAGAGCCATCTCACCGTTCGTGCCGATATCCATCATGCCGTATATCCTCTCGCCCGTATTGCGGCTGTTCAGATAATACAGTCCGGCTACGATATCGCTCCCCACAAAGGCAGATACGCCGGGAAAGACTATCGTACGCGTATTTCTTATAAACTCCTCTTCAAAGCCCAGTATCTGTCCCGCATCCGAGTCGATAAGACCTGTATGCGCAGGCTCATACGGAAAAGTCCCCAAAGGTGGCAGGTAATACCCGTTCAGAGTGTGTATCATCGTGGTGTTGCCTGCGAGTGATATGAGCTCGATATCCTTTATCCCCGTGGTGCGTATCAGCTCGGAGATGACCTCTTTGATATCGCTTCTAAGCTTCATCTGCATCTCGACGGAGTAACCCTCTCCCGCAGCCTTTATCCTCGATATGACATCTGCACCGAAGGATCTGCCGGAGTTGAGCTTTGTCGCTCTTCCCATAAGCCTGCCGCTGCCCCTGTCGCACAGCACGCCGGCTATCGTGGTGGTGCCCACATCTACCGCTATACCGTATCGTCCGCTGTCCGCCGTATCGCCCGTATCCGACGCGTCGGCGAGCACAGCCATATCCTCATCTGCAGAGAGCACCCTGATATCCGCACCCTCCCGGTATTCGGTCCGGCATGCACGTACGGGCTCTCCTCCGTCCACGCTGACGAGGCACTTTCCGCAGGTGCCGTTGCCTCCGCATACCGCAGAGATCTGTATGTTGTTCTTATTCAGGTATTCCAGGATGTTCATTCCTTCACTCCTTGCGATTCGACCCGTCACTGTAGTCAATATACACCCCCGGCTGGACGTTGTATACGAACTCACAGTATCTTACCCTGTCATCTTCCAGACTCTCGGCCTCCATCAGGACGCCTCTGGCCAGCAGCTCATCATTTTCAAATACAGGCGTGATGCGGTACAGGACATGATGTCCGGTATCCCTCACATATTCCGCCACCCTGTCCTCCACGTAAGACATACCCTCGGCATTGAAATATCTTGTCCCTGTGATGAGGTTGTATTTGTTCGCATTCTCACCCGCGAGCTTATAGGCTATCAGGTGGCTCCTGTTGTAAAGATACGGCGGATCTGCGTCCACGATCCCGTCATATCTCTGCTGCTTCCAGCCCGTCGGATGTATCTCGCTTATGTCTCCGCGTTTTTCTGCAGGCATCAGGGCAGGGCATATATTGGCATAAGCCGTACCGCATCGCCCGAGCTCATCCAGAGCTGAGTACAGCTCGAATTCTTCCTTCCCCTTTGCCCTGTCATCTGCAGTGAAGTAGGGCTTGCCGTCGTTTATTATCACATACTTCTTTCCGGCATAATCAGGTAGTGCATCCGCATCAAAGCCCTGCGGATAGAGGCTGCCGTGCGCTACAACCGCGGCATCCGTCGGTGCCTTAGCCTGCTCAGCTTTGGGCTCTGCTTGCTGGTCATTCTCCTGTTCAGCCGATGCCTTCTCAGCCGGCTGCTCTGCTTTTGGCTGCTCCGCCTGCTCCTGCTTGGGCTTAGGCTGTTCGGCTTGCTCTGTTTTTGGCTGCTCCTGCTCTGCCTTAACCTGCTCCGCCTGCTCCTGCGGCTGCCCTGTCTGCGTGATATACGGCTCTTTTGCATTCTCCACAGGCTTCATCCAGCCGGGGCTTCCCAGAGCTATCCCGACATATACGCCTATGATAACTATCGCTATGTATAATAAACCCTTTTTCCTGTCTATCTTTCAGTCCTCTTCCTGCCGGCAGACCGGCAATTATCAGTATACCATACGCGCCGGCTGCTGCACACATATCTCCTGCTGCTCTGCCTTTCGATCATATACTGTCCGGGATATGATATCGACTTTCACCTAAAAGAAAAAGGGATGCGGCCATCCGACCGCACCCCTTTGTTTTTTGTTTCAGGTCAGATCCTGTATCAGAGCTGAGGACCTGCTGCAACGAGAGCCTTACCTGCCTCGTTACCCTCGTACTTCTTGAAGTTCTTCTGGAACCTGGAAGCGAGATCCTTTGCCTTTGTCTCCCACTCGGAAGCATCAGCGTATGTGTCGCGGGGATCGAGTATTCCGCTGTCCACACCGGGAAGCTCCGTAGGTACCTCGAAGTTGAAGTAAGGGATCTTCTTGGTGGGAGCCTTCAGTACATCGCCGCTCAGGATAGCATCGATGATACCGCGGGTATCCTTGATGGATATTCTCTTGCCTGTGCCGTTCCAGCCGGTATTTACAAGATAAGCCTTTGCTCCGCTCTTCTTCAGCTTCTTGACGAGCTCCTCACCGTACTTGGTAGGATGCAGCTCGAGGAATGCCTGGCC
>JAEEGO010000047.1 GCA_016280355.1 Lachnospiraceae bacterium
CAGCCAGTATGATAAGGGATGTCATGATCGTGAGTGCGACCATATTCGTCTGTACGGTAGACTTTTCTCTGAGGGAATCAATCGGACGTTTCATAGTCTGTCTCCCCCTCTTTTTCATTTAAGTATTCATCTATGTTGTCCGCTGTCACGACCCTTATATCTGCCGGTATATATTCATTTACATATCCCGTCTCCTCGTACTCTTTCAGGGCATCTATACAGTAGCTTCCCATCTGATCCGTATTCATGGTCAGTGTCGCATATATTACGTTCTTCTGTATGGCTGACAGTATCGTACTGTTTTCATAGAATCCGTAGACAATGGTCTGTCCCACTCTGTTGTAATCAACGAGTGCCTGACAGACGCATGTTGTATAGATCTCATTCAGACATATGATCATATCCGGCAATTCATCATCTTTCATGATAAGTGCGCTTATGCTTTCTTCCGCACCGAACACGGATGTATCCGGCACAGCCATAGTCTCGAGCTTGAAACTTCCGGAGCCATCCGATCTCTCTATGGTCTCCCTTATACCCTGAAAGATTATATTCTGGCTTGAATCATCGGCATCCGGACTCATAAGTATCAGGACCTGCTTTTGCTCATCCGTTGCACGCTTCAGTATTTCTTTTCCGTAGTTTATTCCCAGATCATAATATCCGAATCCCACATAGGATTTTCTTGCGGATGATGTGTTGTCACTTCCGACCGTGATCACGGGTATACCTTTACCGTCTGCAAGATCAATGAGTTCCTTCATCTCATCACTCTCACCTGCGTCGACGATTATCCCGTCTACTCCTGCATCTATGGAAAGTTCCATCAGATCAAATCTGTCGCTTGAAAGCGAGAGGTTCTTCCCCATATCCTCAAGATAGTCTCCTTCCTCCTCCGCACTCCTGTATGCTCCCTCATATATGGATCTGTAGAAACCGTCATTTCTGTTTTCACATATGAAGGCATAGTGCTTCTGTATATCACTCTCCTTTTCGCCTTCCTCGAGGATACGATACACACGGTTACCGTAGATGACCACGCCGATTATCGTGGCCGCTGTCACGGTAAGCATGACACTGATCATTATGACTGCGAGCTTTTTATAACTGATCTCTTTCATCTGTCGATGCTTCCCTCGTCCTCTGTCTCATATACGATCCAGGAGAGCACTACCATGGCAGCCGTTTCTGTCCGGAGTATCCTGTGCCCCAAAGTCACGGGCTTCAGCCCCGCATTTTGCGCCGCTTCTATCTCTTTTTCTGCATATCCGCCTTCCGGACCTATGAAAACCGCAACGGATTCTCCCCGTTTCATGGATCCGATCATATCCTTTGTAGTCCGGAAATCTTCCGCAAGCTCATACGGTATGAGCTTGATATCACACTCTCCGGCATACTCCAGTGCCTGCCTGAAATCCATTACCTCCTTCACCGGAGGTATTATCTTTCTCCTGCTCTGTTTTGCAGCTGCTTCCGCTATGCCGTTCCATCTTTCTGTCTTCGACTTTACCTTTTTCGCGTCGAGCTTCACGACGCATCTTGATGATGCGACCGGTATTATCTCGGTCACCCCGAGTTCCACAGCCTTCTGTATGACAAGTTCCATTTTGTCCCCCTTCGGGAGTGACTGGAACAGATAAACCTTTACAGGCAGTTCGGTGTCTGCGGCTTTTATGAAATCAAGGCGGCAGTGCACCGCATCTTCACTGTATTCTTCTATATGACATCTGTACTCATTGTCATCTGTTCCGTTAGATACTGAGATTACTTCACCCGGCTTCATGCGGAGAACGTTCTTTATATGATTGTAGTCATCCCCTCTGACATATATGTCATGGTCTATTATGTCCGACGGGGAAACAAAAAAATGATACATTATCTTCTGGTGAACCTCCGAAGCTGCGGTATCGTTTTGTGGAGCATTTCTGCGGCATACATTATCTCCTCCTCAGTAGTGTGGTGAGAAAGGGATATCCTTACCGTCGATTCCAGCTGCCACGGCTCGACCCCTATGGCCTTGAGTGTAGCGGATACAGCCGGTTTGTTGGATGAACAGGCCGAGCCTGCAGATACAAATACGCCCTCATCCTCAAGAGCGTGCAGCAGTACTTCAGCTCTGACATCCTTTACGGAAAGCGATATTATGTACGGCATATCTCCCCCGTTTATCCTGATATCTTCAATATCCGATATGCCTTCCATGAAAGTGCCTCTCAATACTTCCGCTCTCCTGAAGCTCTCATCCATATCGGCATACATCTTCTCCGTCGCAAGAGCAAAGCCGGCTACTCCGGGCACGTTCTCGGTCCCGGATCGGAGCCCGTTCTGATGGCCTCCTCCGTAGATCATGGGTGTAAGCTTTGTCCTCTCGGACTTGTAAAAAAGTCCCACTCCCTTAGGTCCGTGTATTTTATGTGCGGATGCCGACAGCATATCTATATGGCTCTTCTTCAGATCCGGTTTCAGCTTTCCGAATCCCTGGATATCATCTACATGAAAGAGACACTCCGGCTGCTTCTTATGTATCAGGTCTCCTATCTCCTCTATCGGTTCAATGGCTCCGATCTCATTATTTACATGCATGACAGAAACGATGACAGTATCATCACATAGCAGGCTCTCCAGCTGAGAGAGATCGATATGTCCCTTGTCATCTACATCCAGCAGGTCTACTCTGGCACCTTCCTTCTCCAGATACTCCGCCGTCTTTGACACTGCCGGATGCTCTATCTTTGTCGTGATGATATGGTTCCCTCTTCTTCTGTTCGCCATATAGGCGCCTGTCAGTGCAAGGTTGTCTGACTCTGTGCCTCCGGATGTGAAGAACAGCTCACTTTCTTTACATTTCAGCAGTCGGGCAAACGTATCCCTCGCTTCTCTGATATACCTCTCGGCATCAAAGCCTTTCCTGTGGAGACTGGCAGGATTGCCGTAGTCTTCCGTCATTAGCTTTTTTATCAGTTCGACCACTTCATCGTCGACTCTTGTCGTAGCTGAATTATCAAGATAGCTTTCCATCATTTGAATTCAATGATCCCTTCATTATTGCGTCTTATCTGACCTGTGAGTATCTGACCTGTCCGGACAGTATCCGCTCCGGCATATACCTTTATATATTCCTTCGTATATCCGGTCATCATCTTCTGTCCGTTCTGTACTTCGATATCTTCAAACAGCACTTCCGCCGGTCTTCCCGATGCTATGTGCCGGTCCTCAAATTCTTTCTTTTTCCGGCTGTTCAGCTGCGCAAGTATACCGGATCTTTCGTGCTTTATCGCTTCGCTGAGCTGTCCCGGCATCCTGTCCGCTACCGTCCCCGCTCTTCTTGAATACTTGAATATATGCGTCTCATAAAATCCTACCCGTTCCACGAAACCGACAGTCTCTTCAAATTCTTCTTCTGTCTCACCGGGAAAGCCTGTGATGATATCCGTGGTGATCGCAGGGTCTGTAAAATACTTTCGAAGCATCTCCACCCCGCTCATATACTCATCCGCGGTATAATGCCGGTTCATCCGCTTCAATACCGTATCGGATCCCGACTGGAGGCTTAGGTGGAAATGCGGGCAAAGCTGCACTACCTCGGATATAGCCTTTGCAAAATCCTCAGTGACTATCCGGGGCTCAAGCGAGCTCAGCCTGATCCTCTCTACCCCTGGGATCTGTGCTATCCCTCTTATCAGCTCCGTCAGACCTTCCCCGTCTTCCGGTCTGTCTTTGCCATATGATGATACATGGATGCCTGTAAGTACGAACTCTCTGTAGCCCTGCTCTGTCCTGAGCCTCGTCTCTTCAGACACATCTTTGACAGATCGCGATGTCACCCTGCCTCTGGCATAGGGGATGATGCAATAAGAGCAGAACGCGTCGCACCCATCCTGCACCTTCATGAAGCACCTGGTACGAAAAACTGCCTCGTCCGTATCTTCTTCCGGCTCCGTAGCACCACATTCCGCCGAAAATGCAATGAGCTTTTCCGCTATCTGTTCCTTTTCGTCGTTGAACAGACAGATGTCCACTCCTTCTGCCTTCACGGAGTCTTCTTTATGTGTATTCACATAGCAGCCGGCGGCCACGATCACCGCATCCGGATTCATCGCCTTAGCTCTGTGGATCATCTGTCTCGTCTTCCTGTCGGCAATGTTTGTGACCGTACAGGTGTTTATGACATAAGCGTCGGCTCTGCAGTCAAATGGCACGATAATGAAACCGCTGTCTTTCAAGCTTTTCATCATTTTCTCCATTTCATAGGTGTTGACCTTGCAGCCAAGATTGTGAAATGCGACCGTTTTGACCATATTTACGGAGTTTTTTCGTTACCTTTTCGTATTGACTTTTATTTTGGGCGACTTTATTATAATACACGTGCAGCGTGGAGCACACAAGTAAGGGAAATTTAAGTGTAGGAGGGTTGTAAATATGAAAACGATACAGATCTCACTGAACTCTATCGAGAAGGTAAAGCAGTTCGTCGGTGCTGTCACAAAGTATGATTATGATTTCGATCTTGTGTCAGGCCGTTATGTCATCGATGCAAAGTCCATTATGGGTATCTTCAGTCTGGACCTTACAAAGCCCATCGACCTGAACATACATGCAGAGGATAACCTTGACGATGTTCTGAAGGCACTCGAGCCTTATACGGTTTAAGCTTCAGGAGAGATACTTCAAAAGTATAAGGACAAATGCCGATGCGGCATTTGTCCTATTTTTTTACTTCTTCGAATCCCTCTATCCTGTCATGTACAGCTAAATACCTGCCGTTCAGGTCGTAGAAGTGCAGGTCATAGTCTTTATAATCCGGCAGTCTGTCGGCACCGATGATATACAGCAGACTGTCATCATAATCACCGTTCTCCATATCACTTTTCAATGATTGCCGCGTTTTTCTCACCTTGTCCCCTATGGGTCTTGCATAGTAGAAATCGTTGGTGGTCATGTCATGTCTGTATGCATAGTAGTTTACGGCCTGGCTCTGATCCAGTCCCACATCATCCTCCATATCCATGATAATATGCGTCCGTCCTGCTGCTGCTTTATTCATAAGCTCACTTTTTTCCAAGGGGTCGTCATATATCATATCCGGTTTCGCGTACGTCGCATGCCGGTCTTTAAGGTACGGCATCATATCCGCGACCTGTATCACAAGAACAAAGACCATAAGTATCGTAAGCGTACGTCTCTTTGCTTTCTTCGTCACAAATACTATCGCGGCAGTCATGAAAAGAAATGCCACCGGCCATATAAATCTGCCGTTGCTCCTGAAGATCCCTGCAAAAGCCCTGTAGATCCTGCCAAGATCCAGGTCCAGGAGTATCTTATCGTTGAAAGAGATCTCAGGCAATATGCTGAACAGCATAAACAGGATCGCCGTAAGACAGATCATGATCCTGCGTATCCCAAGCCTTGGCAGACGGTGGTCCACCAGCAGGATACTGATCGCAATGATAAGCAGGAAAAGTATTCCTGCACCCAGATACCCAAACCCTTCATATTGACCAAGTGCCACGGGAAAACCGGGGAGCATTGCAAGTCCCATCGAATTATAAAGAGAATTCAGGTTGGTCTCATATGTACCGACCCCGAGATTTGCATTCGTGTCACCTGCAAAGCCGCCGAATACATATAGCAGCGCGATCCCTGCTAAGCAAAAGACTCCCATGTATATCACAGCCTTTCGGTTGTCACGCGTGCGGATGAGATATTCTGCCTGGCTCATGAAAATGATACCGCCGCACATCGCCCAGAGATACGGATGGATAAGGATGGCGATCCCCGACAGCAGAGCATACTTCAGAAGATTGCGCCGGACACCCACGGCGGGGTCGACTGTTACCCATAAATATATCGCGATAAGTATAAGCCACTGGGATGTCAGTGAGGTATGATAGAACATCCTGAATAATACTGTCCAACTCAGAGTATATAGAACAGAAGTAATGACAGCGATGTCTCTTCTGTGTGTAAAGTGATATATCAGAAGTCCCCCAATGCCTCCCATAAGAGCCATGGAGATCATCCCATAGAGCCCGAGATACTGGAACACCTGAGGCAGGATGGGATCGAACAGTTTGAAAATAAAAGCAAATAAAGGGATCGAATCCGTGTAGATAACTGACATATCATACGGAAAAGATGCTGTGGTTATGAGTCCAAGCGGAAACTTCCAGGGGCTCGATCTGTACAGACAAAAACCCAGATAATGCTGTGCCAGATCCCTGTCCGCTGCGGCCATGATCCAGCCATCATAAAACGGATTTATCACATACGGTCCGTAGATCAGAATAAAGCATAATGCCCCGAGGAGCATCGAGATCCAGAATACCAGTCGTCTTTCAGTCTTTTCCGACAATGACAAGTTCATCAGTGCGGTAAGCCTCCTCCAAGAGTCCGTCTATGACACTGTCAAGATTATGCTCTGAACGCTCTATGATTTCAAGCTTTGGCTTGGTCACGGGGTGCTTGGCAACAAATATCGTACAGCAGTCCTCATACGGCAGGATGGATGTTTCGTATGTTCCGATCTTTTCGGACATGTCCACTATCTCCTGCTTGTCCATTCCGATAAGCGGTCTGTAGACCGGCATCGTACTTACCGCAGAGTCTGTGACATACAATGACTGCAGTGTCTGTGAGGCTACCTGCCCTATGGACTCTCCGGTGATAAGTCCGAGACAATCATTCTGTGATGCTATATGTTCAGCTATCCTCATCATGTAGCGTCTCATGATGATAGTCAGTTCATCATGAGGACACTTTTCATAGATCGCAAGCTGTATGTCCGTAAAGTTGATGATGTGAAGGTATATAGGTCCGGTGTATCGTGATACCAGTCTGGCCAGATCTATGACTTTCTGCTTCGCCCTGTCCGATGTGTAGGGCGGTGCATGAAAGTACACTGCATCCAGGATCACTCCCCTCTTTGCGGTCATATATCCCGCCACGGGAGAATCGATACCTCCGGACAGGAGCAGCATACACTTGCCGTTTGTTCCGAGGGGCATACCTCCCGCTCCCGGTATCTCTTTTGAGTATATGTGAGCTACGCTTCTCAGCTCTACGCGTATATCCACCTCAGGATGATGCACATCCACATGGGTCTCCGGGAAAGCGGTAAGAACTGCTTCTCCGAGAGCAGCATCTACCTGCATGGATGTATACGGATACGACTTGTGTGCCCGTCTGGTGTTTATCTTAAAGGAGAAGTTTCTGTCTTCATAAGTATCCCTTACAAACCTGACCACGGCTTCCTTCAGATTATCCAGAGATTTATCCTCTACATGTTCTACGGGACAGAAGGCAATGATACCGAAGACATGTCTGAGTGCTTCGGTCGCTGCATCCATGTCACAGTCCTCGCTCTCTGCCTCCACAAAGATCCTTCCGCCCATATCCTTTGTTACAGCAAAATTGCCCTCAACTTTCTTGAGGGCATATTTTATCTGTTTCATAAGGGCATCTTCGAAGATATATCGGTTCTTTCCCTTTACACCTATCTCGCCGTATTTGATGAGAAATGATCTGAACATTTACTTAAACATTCCTTTTTTCTTTTTCCCTTTTGCATTCTCCTTTGCCGCATCATTTTCATGTTTTGCGACATAGTTCAGCGAGTCTCCGGTGACAGCATCAAACTGCTTCAGAAGATCCTTCGCCCCACTGCTCAGACCGGTAGGCACCTGAACTATAAGGGTCACATACTGGTCTCCTCTTGTATTCGAGTTCCGAAGAGAAGGTACTCCTTTTCCCTTGAGACGTACTCTTGTATCTGTCTGTGTACCCGGCTTCACGTTATATACTACCTTGCCGTCCACGGTGTCTATCATCACGTCTCCGCCGAGTGCCGCCTGAGCGTAGGATATGGGTGCCGTAGAATATATATCCATATCTCTTCTCTGGAAGATGGGATGTCTTGCCACATCCACCTCGACCAGCAGATCTCCTCTGGGTCCGCCGTTAACGCCGGGCTCACCCTTTTCTCTTATGCGTACTGCCTGTCCGTTATCTATACCTGCAGGTATAGCCACCTGTATCTTTTTCTTTGATGAGATATATCCCGTACCAAAGCAATCCGGACATTTTTCC
>JAEEGO010000048.1 GCA_016280355.1 Lachnospiraceae bacterium
AGTCTGCCCCGATATCGATATACACATATCGACACAGGCAAACAATACAAATTACCGTACGTTTCAGTTTTGGGAAAAACAGGGAGCGAAACGTGTGGTGGCGGCAAGGGAGCTGTCACTTGAAGAATTAAAGGACATAAAAGCACACATTTCAGGCGATGATATAGAACTGGAATGTTTCATACACGGAGCAATGTGCATCTCATATTCGGGAAGATGCCTGTTGTCCAACTATATGACGGGGCGGGATGCAAACAGAGGAGAATGCACTCATCCGTGCCGCTGGAAATATACGCTTGAAGAAGAGACAAGACCCGGGGAATATATGCCGGTCTTTGAGAATGAACGCGGGACATACATCCTGAACAGCAAGGATCTGTGCATGATAGAGCATATCCCGGAGCTTGTGGATGCAGGCATTGATTCCTTCAAGGTAGAAGGACGCATGAAGACGGCTTTGTACGTGGCATGTGTAGCCAGGACTTACCGGCAGGCGATAGATGATTATTTTGAATCGCCTGATAAATACTACAGCAACATGACGTGGTATAAGGAAGAGATAGGCAAGTGTACGACAAGAAGCTTTACTACCGGTTTTTATTTCGGCAAGCCGGATTCTGATTCGCAGATATATGACAGCAATACATACGTGACGGAGTATACATACCTCGGGCATGTGGAAGAGGTAGCGGAAGACGGATCCTTTGTATTGCATCAGAAGAATAAATTCTCTGTCGGGGAAGAGATAGAGATAATGCGGCCGGACGGAGAGAATACAACGTGCAGGGTAGAAGCGATAAAGGACGGGGAAGGGGCCGGACAGACATCGGCACCGCATCCCGGACAGGAGCTTCGGGTGACGCTTAGCTCATTCCCTGAGGAGTATGATATTTTGAGGAGACGTAATCCATGAGTCTTTTAAGTGTGATAGTACCTTGTTACAACGAACAGGAAGCTTTACCCTTTTTTTATGATGCTATCGTAAAGGTCTCGGCCGAGATGAAAAACACCTGGGGAGATCTGGAATTCGAGTATCTTTTTATCGATGACGGAAGCAAAGACAGCACTCTGTCAGTGATAGAGGGTCTCAGGGAAAAAGACAAAAGGGTGCGCTATGTATCTTTCAGCCGCAACTTCGGGAAAGAAGCCGCTCTGTATGCGGGACTTTCAAATGTAAAGGGAGATCTTGCCGTGACCATGGATGCGGATATGCAGGATCCTCCCGCACTGCTTCCCGAACTGTACAGAGCAGTGGCAGAGGAGGGATATGATTCCGCTGCTACGAGAAGGGTGACACGCAAAGGCGAGCCACCGCTCAGATCCTTTTTTGCCCGTATGTTCTACCGGCTCATAAACAAGATGAGTGCTGCGGATATAGTTGACGGAGCCAGGGATTACAGGATCATGAACAGGCGTATGATAGATACCATAGTAGGTATGAAGGAATACAACCGATTCACCAAAGGCATCTACGGCTGGATCGGATTCGATACCAAATGGATAGAATTTGAGAATGTGGAAAGAGTAGCGGGAGAGACCAAGTGGTCTTTCTGGAAGCTGTTTAAGTATGCTCTTGAAGGCATCATAGGGTTTTCGACGATACCGTTGTCGATGGCGACCTGGTTCGGACTCTTCATGTCAGCCATTTCTTTCATAGGCATACTTTTCATAATAGTGAAAAAACTGGTATACGGAGACCCCACAAGCGGATGGTCATCAATGGTATGTATCATACTGCTGGTGGCCGGCATACAGCTTTTCTGCATGGGAGTCATAGGACAATACCTGTCGAAGGCATATCTTGAGTCCAAGCACAGACCTATATACATAGCAAAGAAAACTTCTGATGAGGATGAGACATGAAACTGATCATACAGATACCGTGTTATAACGAAGCACAGACCCTGACCATTGCATTGGATGCACTGCCGAAGCATATCGACGGCATAGATGAGATAGAATACCTCATCATAAACGACGGCAGCAAAGACGATACGGTGCAGGTCGCAAAGGACTGGGGCGTGAACTACGTTGTGAGCTTTCCACGCAACAAGGGACTGGCCAGAGGATTTATGGCCGGACTTGATGCATGTATCCGTAACGGAGCGGATATCATAGTGAATACGGATGCAGACAACCAGTACTGCGGAGATGATATCGAAAAGCTCGTAAGACCGATATTGGACAAAGAAGCAGAGATCGTCATAGGCGAGAGACCGATAGATGATATTGATGATTTTTCACCGCTCAAGAAAAAGCTGCAGCATCTGGGAAGCTATGTGGTAAGAAAGGCTTCCGATACGGACATACCGGATGCACCTTCGGGATTCAGGGCATTTTCCCGTGATGCGGCAATGCACCTGAATGTGGTGAACCAATATACATATACACTTGAGACCATAGTTCAGGCAGGCCGTAACAGGATGGCCATCACATCCGTACCTGTACGTACCAATCCGGAACTCAGAAAATCCAGGCTTTTCCACAGCATGGGCGGATATATAAAGAAATCCATGCTCACGATAATAAGAGCTTTCCTGATGTACAGACCTCTTACTTTTTTCAGTATCTGCGGTCTGATCCCCTTCGTGATAGGAGTTGCTTACGTCATCAGATTCCTGGTGTTCTTTGCAGGCGGAAACGGAGCGGGACATACACAGTCATTGATCATAGCTTCCATGCTGATAATGATAGGATTCATGACATTCATACTGGGCCTTCAGGCAGATATCATTGCGGCAAACCGTAAGATACTGGAAGATGTGCAGTACCGTATACGCAGGATGGAAGCCGCCGAGGCAGCTGGTGAGAGTTTTCAGGATATCACCGAAAAGGTAGAGAATACAGATAAATGACGGATGATGCTAAGAAAAAGATAGTCCTCATAGGACCTGTATACCCCTTTAAAGGCGGTATCAGTCATTATACGGGACTCATGTGCCGTGCACTGCGTCAAAGATATGATGTGACGATGATCTCATATTCTATGCAGTATCCGAAGATCCTGTTCAGAAAAGAACAGAGAGATTTCAGTAATGACAGCTTCAAGGCAGAGGATACAGAGTATCTTCTCAATACAGCGAGCATCTCCAGCATAAGGAAGACGGCTGCGAAGATAAACGATATCGCCCCCGATCTTGTGATCATCCAGTGGTGGCATCCGTATTTTGCACCCTGCTATCAGCTTTTGGTCAAGAGACTTAAAAGCCGTGTGCTGTTTCTTTGTCATAATGTATTTCCACATGAAAGGTTCATACTGGATCGCTTCCTTACAGCATCCACATTGAAAAAAGGAGATTATTTCATCCTTCATTCATCGAAAGAAGCGGATGAACTCAAGACAATACTTCCCGATGCAAAATACAGGATAAATATGCATCCGACTTACAGCGAATTCAAGGCTGTAGAAGTGGAGACGGAAGCAGTGCCGGTAGATCAGGCATCTGTCATTTTGTTTTTCGGATTTGTACGTCCGTACAAAGGACTGAAGGTACTGATAGAGGCCATGGGTTCAATACCGGAGATAGTCCATCTCAATATAGTGGGAGATTTCGGCAAAGCAAAAGACGAATATATGCACATGATATCTGATATGCACCTGACGGACAGGATATCCGTAAGGGACGGGTATGTTCCGGACAAAGAAGTCGGAGAATACTTCGAGCGTTGTGATGCAGTCGTATTGCCGTATCTGGATGCTACACAATCCGGTATAGCGCAGATAGCTTTTGCATTTGAAAAGCCCGTGATAGCAACGACAGTAGGCGGTCTGCCCGAGGTAGTGCATGACGGTGAGACGGGAGTACTGTGTGAGCCGGGTGATCCGGCGGAGCTGTCCAAAGCCATACAGAGATTTTATGAGCTGAAGAAGGATGTGGATTTTGCCCAGAATATCCGAGATGACGCAGAGAGATTCTCGTGGGAGCATATGGTTGATACAATATCTGAGCTGACGGGTATAGATAAATGGGATTCATAGGAAGAAAAGCCGAAGAGGCGGCATCCATACTTTACAGATTCTGGATCTGGCCGTGGGTAAGAGCGTGCCGGGAGATCAGTACACACAGCATTATGAAGCAGCGCTCATATATTCCGGGCACCTCTCTTGAGGGCAGGAATTTCGTCGGAAAAGAGGCTGTCTTAAGAAACTGCACTCTGGGATACGGCTCTTATGTTCAGAGCAGATGTGATCTGAAGGACACGGACATAGGAAGATATACGAGCATAGGCAGGAATGTAGAAACGGTAATAGGATCGCATCCTACCAGAAAAAATGTTGCAATGCATCCGGCATTTAATACACCGGTCACAGATATCGGTTTTTCATATGCCGGAAAAAAGACATACGAAGACAGACCGGATAAAAGAACAAAGATCGGATCCGACGTGTGGATCGGAAACGATGTCCGTATCATGGGAGGAGTAAGCATAGGAGACGGCGCGGTCGTCGGAGCGGGTGCACTGGTTACAGAAGATCTGCCTCCGTATTCCGTTAATATGGGCGTGCCGGCAAAAACTGTCAGATACAGATTTACGGATGAGCAGATAGAAAAGCTGCTGTCGGATCGCTGGTGGGAAAAGGATGAGGCCTGGATACGGAGCAATATCGACAGCTTCGCGGATATAGAGGAGTTTCTGGGATGAGGCCGGGACTTACGATCGTAGTTCCGAATTACAACAAAGCCGGCTATATAAAGCAGTGTGTGGACAGCATAGAATCTCAGTCATATAAGCCGGAAGCGGTGATCATCGTTGATGACGGATCGACGGACGATTCCGGAAAGATCATAGATACACTTACCAAGACCTATCCAAATGTGAGAGCTCATTATAAACCGAAAAATTCCGGTGTGAGCAATACAAGAAACACAGGGCTGTCTCTTGTAGATACAGAGTATGTCAGTTTCATCGATGCAGATGATACATATTGCAATAAAGAAAAACTCGCACTGGAAATGGCGCTTCAGCGTGAACACGGCGGGGATATCATAGCGTATTCCGTGACAAAGTTTGTCGCTCCGGACGGGAGCTCAAAGAGTAAAAAGAAAAAAAGAGAGTATTACCTTCAGGGTAAAGTAAGAGACGATCTTATCATCACAAGAAAATGGGACTCCATCATGAGAGATTATATCGTCCGCACCGATACTCTCGTGAAAGCCGGCGGATACAACGAATCCCACAGCCTTTATGAGGATTACGAACTGCTGCTCGTACTGGCAAGGGATCATGAGTTTTATTGTACCGGCGAATTCGGAACGGCTTATACAGAAGGGGGAGGCCTCTCGACAGCTGACCGTACTCTGCAGGAGAGGGCACAGCAGGAGATCGTCGAGACAGAGCTTTCAGATGACGATGCCGGACACAGGAAAGCACTCCTTAGGAAAAGGAAGTGGCGGCTTCTCAGGAGAAGGATAAGAAACCTTATATGAGAAAGATCATAGAAGAAATATCATATATTTTTAACAGGAAGCAGAAGAGGACCATGGTGGTGCTTCTTGTTGCTATTTTTATCGGAGCGGTATTCGAGCTTCTGGGCGTCTCACTTTTCACGCCTCTTTTAAGGATAATCTCGGAGCCGGATAAGATAGATACAAATTTATTTCTTTCATCCTTCAGGAAGATGTTCGGCCTTTACGACCTTTTGGGAATGTTCATAGGTCTTGCCATACTTATAATCTTTATCTACATCATAAAAAATGTCTATCTCAGCGTTATGTACTATTTCCTGTACTGCTTTATCTACAGGAATCAGCTCAAGGTGGAATCAAGACTAGTGGACTGCTACATGAAAAAGCCATATGTCTATCACCTGGATCACAATACATCGGATATGATAAGAAATATCATGCTGGACAGTGAGAGACTGTTTCAGCTGATACTGCAGTTTTTGAATGTGATATCGGAGAGTCTGCTTTCTCTATTGCTGGTACTGTTCCTTCTGGTAACGGATCCGATGATGACACTCTCTATAGCAGTCATCCTCGTTATAAGTGTCGGGATATTCAGGATACTTACCAGGCGCAGATCCAACAGGTACGGTGAGATCAATCAGGAGTATGACGGCAGGATGCATCAGGCTATAGAGGAAGCTCTGGGAGCAGTAAAGGACATCAAGATCCTGCACAGAGAGAAGTATTTCGTAGACAGCTTTACCTACGGCGGTGAACAGAAGATGGATGCTCTCATCCATACGAATTTCTTCGGGGCGATACCGAAGTATCTGATCGAGATGGTATGCATAGCAGGCATCATGATCGTGATGATAGTAAAGGCGCTTTCGGGGGCCGACCTCAATTCGATGGTGCCTGAGCTGGGAGCATTTGCGGTAGCTGCATTCAAACTCCTGCCCTCGGTCGGCAAGATCACGAACTATCTGAACGGCATATCCTTTTTGAGTCCCTCCATAGATCTGATCTATCACGATCTCAAAGAGACGGAGGATATGCTTGATACCGTAACGACAGATGAAAGCAATGCACCGGATACACGGAATGCAGGATCTATAGAAATAGACGATATCAGCTTTTCCTATCCAAATACCACACATGATGTCATAGACAGGACATCCTTCAGGATCCCGACAGGAAGCTCGATAGGACTCATAGGTACTACAGGATCGGGAAAGACCACAGTAGCAGATATCATATTGGGAATACTGTTCCCCAGGAGCGGTGTTGTCAGATACGGCAGTATGAATGTACACGAATATCCTCTGACATGGTCAAAAAAGCTGGCCTATATCCCTCAGAGCATCTTCCTTGCGGACGATACGATAAGGAGCAACATAGCCTTTGGTATCGAAAAAGACAGTATAGATGATGATAAGGTGTGGAAGGCAGCGGGAGAAGCACAGCTTACGGATTTTATAAAAAGCCTGCCGGAAGGACTTGATACAAAAGTGGGAGAACGCGGAGTCAGGCTTTCGGGTGGACAGAGACAGCGTATAGGTATAGCCAGAGCTCTCTACGGAGATCCGGAATTTCTTGTGCTGGATGAGGCTACGGCAGCTTTGGACTCAGAGACTGAGCAGGCCGTGATGGAGGCCATAGATTCGATGCACGGAAGAAAGACCATGCTGATCATTGCACACAGGCTGACGACCATAAGAAACTGCGATACGATATTCGAGGTGAAGAACGGAAAAGTCAGCGAAGTGGACAGACAGGTCTTTGAGAGCATGCTGAAGGAGCAGACAGCCGATGAGTGATCCCATACTGTCTGTACTGCTTATTACATACAATCATGAGAAATATCTGAAGCAATGTCTGGACTCCATCCTTTCCCAGAGCACTGATTTTGAATACGAGGTGGTGGTGGGTGAGGATCATTCCACGGACAGTACCAGAAATATACTCAACGAATATAAACAGAAGTATCCCGACAGGATACGGCTTTTGTACAGGAGCAGGAATTACGGCAGACCCACCCTTAATGTATATCAGACAGCGATGGCCTGCCGGGGAAGATATATCGCCACGATAGAGGGAGACGATTTCTGGACTGATGATCACAAGCTTCAAAAAGCAGTAGATCATCTTGAAGCGCATCCGGAATGTTCGGGATGTGCCAATCCCGCACTTCTTGTAGGGGAAGACGGCAAAGAGCTTGAAGACAAGTCGGTCCTCGCCCTGTACACATGGGACAGAGACGAATATACGATCGAAGATTACAGAAGAGCGGATATCTGGCCGGGACAGACTGCTTCCATAGTCACACGAAATTTCTGGAAGGACGGACTCTACGACTATACCGTGATATACAGGGCGCATGATTTTATCGACGATGCATGGATCCTGATGTTTGCACTGCTCCACGGACCAATGCATCATTTTGAAGAGACCATGAGTTCGTGGAGATATGTGGTGAAGGATGACGGAGAAAACTGGAACTCACTGAACCAGAAAAGAGATCGATACATACAGGAGACATATTTTCATGTTGCTCAGATGTACTGGCTCGAGCAATACAGGAAGATTGATAAAAGAGAGCGTGAAAGAGCATTCTATGATTTCAAGCTCGGAACATCGATATTCGTAAAGCATCCTTCTGCAAAGTCGTGGAAGCTTTTCCTGACCGTACTGCGATATGACTTTATGCATGTGCTGATGCATCTTCCCAAGCCCGGACTTAACATACATACCGGATGGTGGCTGCCGGGAGAGCTGCCCGAAGTCGAGGAGCATTAATGATAGTACAGCAGTTTAATTCAGGCCTCGGAAACCAGATGTTTCAGTATGTATTCTTCAGACAGTTGGAGAAGCATCATCCTGAAGCAAGGATCAGAGCGGATCTGACATGGTTTGCCTGGAATAATGTCCATCAGGGATACGAGCTCGAAAAGCTCTTTGGCATACGCCTGCCAAAGGCCGACCCGTGGGAGATAGCCCTGACCTCAGGACAGTTCCCGCATACGGTAAAGGGTTACAGATACATCAACAGGATACTGAGGATATTTGATAAGGGGTATATGGAAAAGCATACGACAGATGAGATGTCCATGGACGATATGATGTCGTATGATGCGGGAAAAAACATATACCTTACAGGATTCTATATTTCCGAGAAATACTACAGAGACGATCTCGATGAGATCCGAAAGGTATTCACTTTTCCGGAGAAAGAGCTGGAAAGTTCTTCCGTGATGGTACATAATATACAGTCAATGACGGCAGTTTCCATCCATGTGAGAAGAGGAGACTATCTGGACCCTATATACAAAGACAGGTTTGACCTGCTGGGAGAGGCATACTACAAAGCAGCCGTTCAGAGGATGAGAGAGATATACGGATCGCCGCACTTTTTTATCTTCTCCGATGATAAGGATTTCATATCCAGGGCCTTTGACTGGATACCGGCTGAGGAGAGGACCACAGTAACGGGAAACAGCGGTGAGGATTCATGGAAGGACATGTATCTGATGAGCCGGTGTAAGGGCAACATACTTGCAAACTCCACGTTTTCGACCTGGGGAGCTTTGCTGAATAAAAACGACGATGTGCATGTGATATACCCTAAGGCCTATATCGCCGGAACGGACAGCGAAATAAAGACCTTAAAGGGATGGGAAAGACTATAAAGGAAGCTAATGGATAAAAGGATATTCGTAACAAAACCGTTCATACCTGACCTGGATGAATATATAGAAGAGCTTAAGGAAGTCTGGGGCAACCGCTGGATCACCAATATGGGACCCAAACACGAAGAGCTCAAGGAGAAGCTGAAGGATTATCTCGGAGTCGAGAGGATAGAGCTTTTCACCAACGGTCATATGGCTATAGAGCTGTCACTGCAGGCACTCGGTCTGACGGAGGGTGAAGTGATCACATCCCCGTTTACCTTTATATCCACTACGCATGCGATAGTCAGGGCCGGACTGACACCGGTATTCTGTGACATAGATCCGACGGACTTTACCATCGACCCTGCGCAGATAGAGTCACATATCACGGAAAAGACCGTAGCGATACTTCCCATACATGTATACGGAAATATCTGTCATATAGAAGAGATACAGGAGATCGCGGACAGACATGGACTTAAAGTCCTGTACGATGCGGCACACACCTTTGGTGAAACATATAAGGGAAAGGGTATCGGATCCTACGGAGATGTCAGCTGCTTCAGTTTTCATGCAACAAAGGTATACAACACTGCAGAAGGAGGAGGAGCCTGCTTCAAAGATCCCAAGATCGGAGAGAAGCTGCAGTTTATAAAAGACTTCGGGATCATTGACGAAGAAAGGATCGGATATACGGGTCCCAACGCCAAGATGAACGAACTCTGTGCAGTAATGGGGATCTGCAATCTGCGTCACGTAGAGGAGGAGATATCCAAACGTGGTGCGATCACGGCAAGATACAGAGAGCATCTTGAAGGCGTCAAGGGTATCAGGCTCAATCCTGTAAATAAAGATGTGAAGAGCAATCATGCATATTTCCCGGCAGTATTTGATAAGGACGCTTTTGGATCTGACAGGAACGATGTGTTTGATGCGCTCCGTAAAGAAGACATAGGAGCAAGAAAATATTTCTATCCGATCACAACGGCAACCGACTGTTACAAAGACAGATTTGATGCCGATGAGACGCCTATAGCTAAGCAGATCAGTGAAAGCGTGCTTTCTCTGCCGCTATACGGAGATCTGGCTCTGGAGGATGTCGACAGGATCTGCCGGATCATCCTGTCCTGTTCAAAATAAGAAAAATCACGTTATTTATTATCTTTCAGCCGTATTACCCCCATATGTAGTAGTTGAAATATAGACAAACCGCCTCTATAATAATTATGTCGACCGCATTATGTTGACCTTAAAACGTACAGGGGGAGATTATGAAAAAAAGGATTTTTAAGATCATATCAGGGATGACAGTGGCGATATGTGTATCAGCCGCAATGATCTCTACAGTATTTGCAGCAAATATCACGGTCACGTTCCTGACACCGGGAAGGGTCACCACAAAGGTGGTTCCTCAGGGAAGCACAATGACCTACAGCGGGCCTACGGATATCAACTTTGACGGATATGCTTTCTGCGGCTGGAATGTGCCTCTGACAAATCTGCAGACGGACACGGTAGCCACGGGAGTATATATGCCCATAGGAAGTGAGAGCCAGATGGTGCAGGCATATCAGGTATACAAGAACCTGCCTTCAGGAGTACTGAGCTACACCACTGCAACACCGGATATCATACCGGAAGCTACCAGAAATCTTAAGACGACACCTACGCCTATATCGACTCCCTGCAGGATCAATGCAGTGGATACCATCAGGATGAATCCTGTAGGCATACCCGGACAGACCTGCGTGGTGAAGTGGTACAACGGCTCGAACGGACAGCTCTGCTGGACTGATGTTGTCCCTTACGGTGCTACACTTCCCGAGCCTGAGGAGCCCTGCATGGACGGACTCGAGTTTGTAGGCTGGTACGGCAGCTGGACGAACATCACAGAGGACAGGACGATCATGGCCTGCTACTACAAGGGCAAGAGGATCTACTTCTATGATAAGGATGGCAAATCTCTCGGAGATGCCTGGATCCGTACGGCTGACAGCAGCTATGATGCACTTCAGCAGTATGCTATAGATGCAAGTCACGGTGTTGTAAAATATCAGGGTGAAGAAAAGACCTTTGCGTGGGCAAAGAATGACAATACCCTGAAGGATGCGACCAAGTGGAATGCAGTCCTCTATTAAAAGACAAAGGCCGAGATTGACTTGTATTTCAGATTGATTATATAATCTCAAAGGACGGCTTGGAGTAAAGTCCAAGCCGTCTTTAATATATCTCATATGAGATCAGGAGACGTATCGAAGTGGTCATAACGGGGCGCACTCGAAATGCGTTTGCCCTCCGGGGCACGAGGGTTCGAATCCCTCCGTCTCCGCTGGTCATCCGGGAGGGATCCGGATGGCCTTTTAAACGGTTGAAC
>JAEEGO010000049.1 GCA_016280355.1 Lachnospiraceae bacterium
CGTATGCTTGATATCGCGAACTGTGCATCCGGTTCAATAAATGGTGATGATCTGGGTTCCCTGACGGCTGAAGACATTGGGTCTCCGAAATATATGAAGATCTATGATGCACTCAGTGTTTTCCGTGATAATGTGGAACTCGAATATGTATACAGCATAAAAAGCGAAGGGCATGGTGTGTTTGTCCTTACTATAGACACGACTCTTGATGATCCGGCAGCTTTCGGTGACAGGGTCGAGTATACGGATGCATTAAACATGGCAGCTCGCGGAACAGGGGCCGTGGACGACGTGCCGTATGAAGATGCCTGGGGGAGGTTTTACAGTGCCTACAGCCCCGTTTTTGACTCATCAAAAGAAGTGGCGGGAATCATCGGTGTGGACTTTTCCGAAGAATGGTTTAACAGGCAGCTGACAGCTGAAACGATCAGGATATTACTGATTTTTTTGGCAGTGCTTCTGTGTACGCTGATCATATCTATAATCATATCTTTTTCCATGGTCAGGGGCATTACTAATCCTTTGAAGAAAATGACAGAGATCGCTCAGAAATACAGGGAAGGTGATTTTTCCGAAAAGATGGATGTGGGCGGAAGCGAAGAGATAACGGATCTGTCTGCGGCTTTATCAAGTATGGCGGAATCCCTGCAGGATAAGATGGCGATCCTGCAAAGTGTGCAGGTCACATTGTCCGAAGAGGTAGAGAATAA
Source organism: Lachnospiraceae bacterium (assembly GCA_016280355.1). Taxonomy (GTDB): domain Bacteria; phylum Bacillota; class Clostridia; order Lachnospirales; family Lachnospiraceae; genus NK4A144. The sequence continues at coordinate 711 of JAEEGO010000049.1, forward strand.
AACAAGCGAAAACAAGATGCTCATGGTACAGGTAGTGCAGGCACTCGCCGGTGCGATAGACGCCAAGGATGTCTATACCAACGGTCATTCCGGACGTGTGGCAAAGTATTCCAGGGAAATAGCAAAAAGATACGGTTATTCCGAAAGAAAACAGGAGGAGATATATGTGACGGCCTTGCTGCATGATGTAGGAAAAATCGGTGTACCGGATGAAGTGATCAACAAACCTGCCAAGCTTACAGACGAAGAATTTGCACTGATCAAGGCACATCCCAGACTGGGAGCAGACATTCTGGGTAATATCCAAAGTATGCCCAATCTGAAGGCAGGTGCCCACTATCATCATGAAAGGTACAGCGGCGGCGGATATCCCGACGGCATTTCCGGAAAAGACATACCGGAGCTTGCCAGGATCATCGCTGTGGCGGATGCCTATGATGCTATGTCCAGCAACCGAAGCTACAGAAAAGCTCTGCCTCAGGAAACTGTCCGCGCTGAGATCGAAAAAGGGAAAGGAACTCAGTTTGATCCGGCCTTTGCGGATATCATGCTTACCATGATCGATGAAGATACGGAATACGATATGCGCGAAAAGGACGAACAAAAAGATTAATCTTTTCTTTCCGCTTTCATGGATACCTTTCTGTCGTACATGGCTTTATCAGCTTTCTTAAATACATTCTCCACGTTTTTATCCACGGTCTTATCAAATTTGGCATATCCTATAGCAGCAGATATCTGCTCCCAGGGTTGGAGTGTATCATCATTCTGCAAAGCGGAAAGCCGGTTGTTGAAATCTTCTATAAGCTTGTCTACTCCGCGGTAATCACGATTCTTAAGTACCACTATGAACTCATCTCCGCCGATACGGAATACCGGTGAATGCTCGAATATCTCACAGACCAGCATACACAGCTTTCTGATGGAAATGTTGCCCTTTTCATGTCCGTATGTATCATTTGTTCTTTTTAAGTAGTTGAGGTCGATCATCGCAAGACCGAACTCGTTAAAGCCGTCGGCAAGGTCTGCTTCAAGCTTCTGGACCTCACAATCATAAGCACGCTTGTTTCGGATACCGGTCAATGCATCTTTTTCCGACAGGGCCTGCAGGTTGCTGGCCTTTTCTTCCGTTTCCTTCAGTGCCACTTTCGTATCTATAAGCGAGTTGATGTTCGTATTCATATCTGCTTCCATCTGCTTCATGGAAGAAAGCAGCTCTGAGATCTCATCATGAGTTGTGATCTGAAGCTTTTCAAAAGCGTTGTGCACAACGTCATTACTCTCGGAACAGTAATTCTTGGCCGTGTCTGAAAGCATCGCCACGGGTTTAATGATATTCCTGTTGACGTACCATAAAGAAAGACCAAGCATAAGAGCGGTCAGGAGGATCATAGCCAGAGTGATCGCTATAACATAATTATGCTCCTTTGCCCTGATGTCATTCATTGAAATATCAACGCTTAACCAGGCGACAAGCTCTCCGTTATACTTTATGGGATAACCTCCGGAAACGAGCCAGCCGTATACGTCCTCGTTGGTAATCGTAGCGGGGATGGACGGATCGTCTTCTTCAGGCCATATACCGTCTTCAAAAGCATCCACACATCCGGGAGGACAGGCATCTTCATCGGGTGCGCCATCAACGATATAAACAGCGTTTTTGATATCATTTTTATAGGTTGTGATATATATGCAGTCAACATCGAAGATATCCTGATATACACGGAAATGATCCCGAAGCTTGATAAATACCGGAAGCTGATCAATGCCTTCATAATTCGCCATGTACTCATTCCACTCATCGGATCCCCATTCACTGCTTGGAACAACTTGATCGACACTGTAATATATGTTCATCACGGCTTCAGTAAGTTCATAAACATCAGCAGGATCAAGGGTATTTACAACAGCTTCCGAGATCTGTTCGGCCTTATCGCCGTATTCTTTGTCAACTATGGTAGTTGCGATCCTGTTCACCGAGAGGATAGCCAAAAGACCGATCAAAAAACATATCAGGATCACTCCTATGGTAATTTTTACCTTCAATGATATAAACCGTTCTTTTTTCATGGCTTTTTTCTCCTGTAATTTGGCTCTGAAAACCTGAGTCGTGCCGATACTGCTTCACAGCTTATCAACTATGCATAATTATATCACAGGTGGCTCTTCTTACGGTATAAGATATCCGCATTGCTGATGATCATTTGTGCCGCCGCCGGCTGATCCCGATAATATTGATTGTTTGGGGAGAATTGGGTATCATTTTATATGTCGGGAGAAGGCATATGAGTGGCGTGGTTCCGTTATGAAAGTCGGAGCGAAACCGTTGCCGGACAGGGGATAATATGAATTTTGAGCAGACTGCGTTAAATCAGATTGCAACGTCGTTGGCAAAGCATTTTGACAGTTTGTACTTTGTTGAGATCAAAACCGGGTATTATACCGAATTTTTGCCGACACAGATGTTTGTTGACCTTCAGATCCCAAAGCAGGGAGATGACTTTTTTGAACTGGCAAAAAGGAATATCAATAAGTCTGTTCACCCTGCTGACGTGGAGTTTGCTTTGCGAAGCAATGATAAAGAAACTGTTCTGGAAAATCTATACCGGGACAACACGTATTCGATAATCTACAGGCTTGTCACGAATGGCAAGGTCGTTCATATCCGGCATATCTACATCATGTGTGAAGACAGGGAACATATCATGTTCTGTCTGGAAAACATAGAAGATGATTTTCGTGAAAAAGAAGAACATAACAGAAATCTCCAATCGGCAAACCTTATGGCAAGACGCGATGAGCTTACGGGGATCAAGAATAAAAATGCTTTTCTTGAGCATTCACAAACCATGGATCAGAAGATCAGATCGGAAGAGGCAGGTTATTGCTTCGGGATAGTTATGTGTGATGTGAATGATCTGAAGGTCATGAATGATACAAGAGGGCATAGCTTTGGAGATGAAGCGATCCAGAGAGCAAGCCGGATGATCTGCGGTATCTATAAACACAGTCCGGTCTTCAGGGTAGGCGGGGATGAATTCGTTGTAATCCTGACAGGGGAAGATTTTCAAAATCGGGAAGATCTTCTTGAAAAGCTGAGGGCTGAAACTCTGGCTAACAAAAAGTCACGTTCGGGTCCGGTTGTCGCAAGCGGCATGTCGGTTTATAAACCGGATGAAGACAAAGCGGTCGCGGACGTATTAAAGCGAGCCGATGAGCTGATGTATGAAAACAAGAAAATGCTCAAGTCGGGGCAGCTGATAGAAGAATACAGGGATATGGACAAAATTGAAGAGCTCATACCTGATGAAAGAAAGAGAATACTGGATGCTCTGTTCGGTGCATTATTCACCGTATCAGGAGGAGGATATGTTTATTTGAATGATATGCGGTATGACTTTTCGAGATGGTCTCTTTCATTGATCGATGATTTTGGCCTTTCGTCAGAGTATATGTACCATGCGGACAGAGTCTGGAAGGATTATATCCATCCGGATGATCTAATGGTATATAACGACGCGATCAATTCAGCACTGTGTGGTGAGGCAGAGATAAAACAGATTTATTATCGTGCCAGAAAACGTGATGGCTCATATGCACTTCTTACTACCAGGGCCTTTGTCTTGAGTGACAGCAATGGTGCTCCGGAGTATTTCGGCGGTATCATGCTTCAGCAATGAGCAGGTATCCCATTGACATCAGTGGCAAAAGATTGATAAGCTATACAGCACAACAGGGGAGTCTGTAAGGGCAGACTGAGAACGGGAGCTACAGCCCGGACCCATATTACCTGATTTGGATAATGCCAACGTAGGGATATAGAAGTGCTTATTTATGCAGATATATCATTGTTGGTATACCTGCATTTTTTTGCGCAGCTGCGCAGCAAATAAAGAGCCGGGAGGAAAAAAATATGCTTGGAAAATGTCTGGACAATGTAAGGAAGAACACGCCGCTCGTACATAACATCACGAATTACGTGACGGTGAACGATGTGGCCAATATACTGCTTGCCTGCGGGGGAAGTCCGATCATGTCCGATGAACCTGAGGATGTGGAGGACATCACGGCGATCTGCGGCGGACTCAATATCAACATCGGCACCCTGAACCAGAGCAGCATAAAGGGTATGTTTCTTGCCGGAAAGAAGGCGAAGGAGCTGGATCATATCATACTGCTGGATCCTGTAGGGGCCGGTGCATCTAAGCTTCGCACCGATACCGCTGTCAGACTTATGGATGAGATAGGATTCACCGCGATAAGAGGGAACATTTCGGAGATCAAGACTCTTGCACTCGGGAGCGGCACTACAAGAGGCGTTGATGCTGACGTGGCGGACACCGTGACCGAGGATACACTTGAAGGTGCAGTCAGCTTCGTGAAGGATTTTGCACGAAGAAGCGGATCGGTGATAGCTGTCACCGGCGCCATAGATCTGGTGAGCGACGGAGACAAGTGCTACGTGATAAGAAACGGGCGCCCGGAGATGGGACGTATCACCGGTACGGGCTGCCAGCTGTCGGGAATGATGACAGCCTATCTCGTAGCAAACAGAGAAGATCTCGCGGAAGCAGCTGCTGCAGCGATCTGTGTGATGGGGCTTGCAGGGGAGATAGGATGGGACAGGATGCAGTCCGGAGACGGAAACTCCACGTACAGGAACAGGATAATAGATGCCGTATTCAACATGGATGCTCAGATGCTCGACAAGGGGGCCAGATATGAAGTGCGATAAGAAAGATCTGCTGCTCTATGCTGTCACAGACCGTCACTGGCTGAACGGGAGGAGCTTGAACGAGGTCGTAAAGGAGAGCCTGGACGGGGGCGTGACCTTCGTTCAGCTTAGGGAAAAGGAACTGGACGATGAGACCTTCCTTAAGGAGGCGAAAGAACTGCAGTCCCTTTGCGGTGAGTACCATGTGCCCTTTGTGATAAACGACAACGTGGATATCGCCATGAAGATCAACGCAGACGGAGTACATGTGGGACAGAGCGATATGGAGGCAGGTGATGTGCGCTCAAAGCTCGGGCCCGACAAGATCATCGGCGTATCTGCTGCCACGGTGGAGCAGGCCGTGCTTGCGGAAAAAAGAGGTGCCGATTATCTCGGGGTAGGCGCGGTGTTCCCTACGGGATCCAAGGATGATGCGGTGGATGTATCCCATGAGACACTGGAGGCGATCTGTGAGGCGGTATCCATACCGGTCATCGCGATAGGCGGGATATCACAGAAAAACATACATGAGCTTTCGGGAAGCGGCATCTGCGGAGTCGCCGTGATAAGCGCGATATATGCTGCAGGAGATATAAAGAAGGCGGCACAGGAGCTCAGGACTGCTGCAGAGGATATAGCGGACGTCTGAAAAATGATAAAGGGAGTGATATTCGATATAGACGGGGTGCTGCTCGACTCGATGGAGATATGGGATGATCTCGGCGCGGTATATCTTAAGAGCATGGATGTCGTCCCTGAGGATGGGTTGAATACGATCCTGTTTTCCATGAGCATGGAGGAAGGTGCGGCATATCTTAAGGAGCACTACATGCTCAGGCAGAGCACGGAGGATATCTTATGCGGTATACAAAAGCTCATAGAAGACTATTATTTTTGCAGGGTATCCGCAAAAGCCGGTGCAAAGGAAATGATGTGCTTCTTGAAGGAACGGGGGATCGGGATGACAGCAGCGACCTCAAGCCCCAGGCTTCATGTCGAAAAGGCGCTTGAAAGGAACGGACTGCTTTGCTACCTTGACCGGATCTTCACTACAGGTGAAACCGGGATAAGCAAGCACTCACCTTATATCTATGACCTGGCGGCGGCTCACCTCAAGAGCGATCCCCGGGAGACTCTGGTGCTGGAAGACTCGCTGTATGCGCTCAGGACCGCAAAGGAAGCCGGGTATATCACGATAGGAGTATACGATGC